>JBBQRC010000528.1:0-4470 GCA_038215215.1 Pirellulales bacterium | reverse complement strand
CACGATCCGGCAACCGCTGAAGCCCCCTAAGCCATGAACACGCTTCGTATTGGCGGTCGTCCAGGAACTGTCACTTATGGGCGGTGGCGGGGAATCATGGAACGAAAGTCGCCGAGGTTGTTTCGCCAGAAATGGCGTTGACCCAAATCGACTTCCGCCACAGCGATCGCACCCCACTCGGAGGCCTGTGCGATCGGCTGGCCCGCGTGATCAAAGATAGCCGAAATCATCCACTTGCTTTTGGCATCGGTGAACGTGCTGCTGACCACGTAAACATGATTTTCACAGGCGCGGGCTTGTGCCAGCAGGTTATTGCATCCCCAAACCGGCCAAGCGATCACATCGGCGCCACGGTTGGAGAGCTCGCGTGCGACCTCGGGAAAGAAGCCATCGTAGCAGACCATCATGCCAACTTTGCCAAACTGCGTATCGAATACCGGATAGTCTTTTCCTGGCGCCACGCCATTGGCCACCTCATTATGAGGTAAGCAGACTTTGCGATACTTGCCAATCAGTTCTCCCGCCGGTCCTAGCAAAACGGCTGTGTTGTAAACCAAGTGACCGTCGCGCTCGTAAAGACTCAGCACGATGTGAAGTTGATGCTGACGGGCCAGTTCACCAAAGTAATCGCTGGACGGACCGGGAATCGTTTCCGCGACTTCATGGGGTTTCTTTTTGACTCCGACATAAGGGATTGTTTCACCTAGCACCACCAAATCAGCTTTTTGTTCGGCGGCGGCTGCAATCAGCGGGGCAAACTCTTCACAGTTGGCGCGCGGTGACTTGCCGCTGGGCGTGTAATGGACGGTGGCCAATCGCACTTTACGACTGGCCGGCCGAGTCGTTTTGGCAAATTCAACGTCGCTCCACTCTACGGTACCGCTGGGTGCCCATTGCAAGTGCAACTCGATCACCGCTCGCGTGGCTGCGGCAGGAGCATGTAAGACTTCTTCCACGCACGTCCAGCCTTGAGCATCCGTTGGGCCGTCGTGTGGATGTTCGGGTTCAGCCAAGGAATCGCCCCGAGCTCGTGTTGGTGTTCTGAGGGAACATCCAAGTGCACTCCTTTCCCTGCTTCATCCTGCCAGAGGATGCGTACCAGTGTGCTGCGTCGCGCTTCAGCCACGGCGGTTGTCTGTCGGACGCACTGAAATCGATACCACTCGCCCCCCTGCACGGGAAATGACTTTTCAAACCAACCGTCCAGCCCCTCTCTATCGTCGTGGGTGATCAGCAGGCTGCCACGACCGCTTGGTCCCCCCTCGCGACTGGACGCAAAATGCGGATGGAGTTCCTCGCGCGGCGCGGTTGCCTGCCAGCCGTCCACTTGCAGTTGCCAATCAACTGCCGAAATCGGCCCCGCGCAGAGCAAGCCAGAAACCACCGCCAAGAAAACAGCTTTAAAGTTCATCGTCATGCCCTGAAGTTCAGTTTCGTGTTTTCCACAACCCTCCCATGCTGCCACGTTTCACCTCCCGTTACAATGCAGGGCGATGCATGAAAATGGCTGGCTCGAACGAAAACTCCGGGCACTTGGCCGAATCCCCAGAGCCCAAAAACGATTGTTTTCAAATCCGCATGACTACATCACTTCCTTATGCACGCTTTGCCGAATTAGCGGCCGAACATGATCTTGTGCCCCTCTACCTCCGCTTGCTTAGCGATTCGTTGACTCCGGTTTCCGCATTTCAACTGCTCGATGATGGCACCTCGGCGGCGTGCTTGTTTGAAAGTGTCATTGGTGGCGAAAAGGTGGGACGTTACAGTTTCATCGCGACTGGGGCACGCGGCCGACTGACCGCTTTCGGGCACCAATTGACAACCAGCCTGGGTGGGCAAGAGTCGGTGGCGGAAGTGGACGATCCGCTCGACAGCTTATGGCATGTCGTGGCGGGTAAACGCGTGGCGGTGCTGCCCGAGTTACCACCGTTGTCGGGTGGAGCCTTCGGTTATGCGGCCTACGATGTGGTCCGCTACGTTGAAAACTTACCCCAGCCACCCACCGATGACCGACACTTGCCCGATTTGGACTTTTTGTTGTTCGACGATCTGGTCGTCTTCGATCAAGTCACCAAAACATTGTTTCTCATTGCACTTGTTCACTGTGACGAATTCCAAGATGCGCAGCTTGCGTTTCAATCCGGTGGTGCGCGGATTCGCAAGTTGCTGGCCAAGTTACAAGCGCCATTGCAGCGACTCGACATCGCCGAACTTGATGCCTCAACCAGAGTAAAAATAAAACCTATTAGTAATTTCACGCAAGAGACGTTTGAGCAGGCGGTGAACAAGTGCGTCGAGTACATTCGCGCCGGAGACATTTTTCAAGTCGTGATTAGCCAACGTTTTGAGCTGCCTAACTTGTGCGATGCGTTCGAAGTGTATCGCACATTGCGGGTGGTGAACCCCAGCCCATTTATGTTCTTCGTGCGCACCCCTGCGGTTACTTTGGTTGGGGCCTCGCCTGAAGTCATGTGTCGCGTGATGGGTGGCACGGTGACTGTTCGCCCGCTGGCGGGTACACGACCGCGTGGTAAAACGATCAAAGAGGATCTGGAATTGGCCGAAGAGCTACTGGCGGATCCCAAAGAACGCGCCGAACATGTGATGCTCGTTGACTTGGGGCGCAATGATGTCGGGCGCGTTGCCAGTTACGGCACGGTCGAATTGAGCGACGTGATGGTGATCGAGCGTTATAGTCACGTGATGCACATCAGTTCCAACGTGCAGGGGCAATTGCAACCGGGCTTAAATGCAATGGACGCGATGAAGGCCTGTTTACCAGCCGGTACGGTAAGTGGGGCTCCCAAAGTGCGTGCCATGCAGGTCATCGACGAAGTGGAACCGCACCGTCGGGGTCCCTACGCCGGTGCGGTTGGCTATATAGATTATTCCGGCAACATGGATACCTGCATTGCGCTCCGCACCGTCGTGTTCTGCAACGATAAAATCTACATTCAAGCTGGCGCGGGTATTGTCGCGGACAGCGTACCTGCGGCCGAATACCAAGAGACCTTGAATAAGGCAGGCGCCATGATGAAGGCCATCCAACTGACCTATGATCGCACTCATCAAACTGAACCAAGTGCTCAAACTGAACCCACTGCGTGATCCGACCGCATACAACCCTGCAGCGTCTAAACCGAACTTCATTCTCGCCTAGAGAGGCTTTTTTATGTCCACTGAAACTCCGATTGACATCGCCCCACTGTCAGTTAAGCAGCTTTTGACCGAAGGCCAAGTGGTGCTGATCGATTGCCGTGAAGCGAACGAGTGGGATGTCGCCAAAATTGACGGAGCTATCTTGATGCCGATGAGCAACTGGGCTAACGAAATCGAGCAATTGGAGAAGTTTGCAGGCCGACATGTGGTGGTCCATTGCCATCACGGCGGACGCAGTCTGAGAGTCACGCAGTGGTTGCGAGCCAACGGTTTTCCCAATGCTCAAAATATGGCAGGGGGCATTCAAGCCTGGTCAGAAGAAGTTGATTCGACAGTTCCCACGTACTGAATTTGACACACCCCGGCCGCAAATATCCGAAGCCAATATGTCCATTCGCATTAAAGTGATCGATACGCACACTGGCGGTGAACCAACGCGTGTGGTCATCGCGAGCCCCATTGAGCTGGGACGTGGTTCGATGTTGGAACGCCGGGAAATATTCCGCACGCGCTTCGATGAATACCGCAGCGCGATCGTTTGCGAACCGCGCGGTTCTGACGTCATGGTGGGAGCGCTGCTGCTGCCCCCAGAAAATCCGCAGAGCCTGGCGGGCATTTTGTTCTTCAACAATGTTGGCTATCTGGGCATGTGTGGTCATGGCACCATGGGTGTAGCGGTGGCACTGCAGCACCTGGGCAACACCACTTCAGGACCACAGCAGCTAGACACATCGGCAGGCCTCGTGCAGTTCGAGCTCCTAGGCAACCATCGGGTGCGCATTCACAACGTACCCAGCTATCGTTACCGGCAGCATGTGGAACTTGAGATTGCCGGTGGGCAAGTGCTGCATGGCGATGTGGCGTGGGGTGGAAATTGGTTCTTCATTTGCCAAGATCATGGCTTGTTGGTGACGCTGGCGAATTTAGAAAAGCTACGTGACCTGACCCACAATATTCGGCAGTCCTTGCGTGCGGCGGGCATCACCGGGGAAGGCGGAGAGGAAATCGATCATGTAGAATTGATTGGCCCACCCAGTCCCACCAGCGGCGCGGATGCCAAGAACTACGTCATGTGTCCCGGAGGCGCCTACGATCGTTCACCCTGTGGCACCGGTACAAGTGCCAAGCTGGCCTGCTTGGCCGCGGATGGTCAGTTGCAGCCCGGCGAAATCCATCGGCAGGAAAGCATTGTCGGTAGCGTCTTTGAGGCGACCTATCAACCTGGTGAACAGGGACGGATTTTTCCTAGCCTCGTTGGCTCGGCGTTTGTGAACGCTGAGTCCGAGTTGATCTTAGACCCGCAGGATCCCT
>JBBQRC010000527.1:0-4473 GCA_038215215.1 Pirellulales bacterium | reverse complement strand
CGGCGATAAATGGGCCGACGATAAGCGAATTGGGCCCACATCAACGGAAACATCAGGTAGTCAAGCACGATCAGCGGCGTTCTGTATTCAATGTCATCGACGATCTGCGTTCCGGTAGCAGTCCGTACCAGCCGATGCTGGTGCCGCCAGTAGCGTAAGAAAAACGGCAGACGCCGACCTTCATCAATGAAATAAATTTCGTCGTCGGACTGGCCGTGTTCGACAATCAAACTTTGCCAAATCTGTTTGAACAAAATGAAGTTCAATTCAACTTCGACGATGTTGTTGGTTTCACTACCATCGAAGCGGAGGAGTTTGATCCTGGGCAGTGGCGGTGCCAATTTTTCAAAAAGGCTTTGATCAAACCCTTGCCAGACTTTCTCGGGTGTTGCGGTTACGTGGGTTGTTAGAACAAGTCGCATTGAATTTGGCTAACGGATGGCGGGAAAACTTCGCTTGGCCCAGTCTCTATTCACGCTCTAGTGTAGTAGCACTGCAAGCTCGCGCAAGGCTAGTTACGCTCGGTGGATTTCCTGCATTTCTCGAATTTGCTCGTTTTTCCGGTCTCTGAATGTTATGTTGGAAGGGTCTGCAATTGCGACTGAAATTGCAGACAGCTCCTTTTTCCGTGAAACAACTTTTGAGGGAGAAAACTTTTACTCGTTCCCGTTGATCTCGTGTGATGTATTGAATCGCGGCCCGGTTCGGGCTGGTGGAACAACGCAGGAGATCCCATCTTTTCTGGAGGTCAGACATGTCGACAATCACAAACAATCAAATGAACAACCAACAACCTGAAGCTCTCCTGCGCAAGGCGATCAGGCAGGATACCCAGCAGCTGTCCGATCTGCGCCTCGCGATTGGAGCATTCATTGAGAATGCTGCACTCGTGCGCGAGCATCGAGAGAAGTTCTTGGGTTTAATCTTGCAATTGCGCGGACAACTTGCACGACATTTTGCTTTAAAGGAGACCAACGGCTACTTCGAAGACTCCATAGTGGAAGAGCCTCGTCTGGCCGGCTCGATCGAGCACTTGCGAACTCAGCACACGGAGCTGTTTCAGATGATTTCCCAGATTGCAGATGCTTCCCGTGACATATCGGATCGAGCAATTTCGGCGGACCAACTGAACGAGATTCTCGAATCTCTACGTGCGCTGGATTTCGCACTGCAACAGCACGAGCGCGAGGAATCTCAAATACTCTATGAAGCTACCGACGTTGATCTGGGGGGCCAGGGTTAGGCTGATGGTGGTTCCGACGCCACTTGAATCTCCATCGATGCAAACTGCTTCTGTTCGCTCGGTCACTGCAACGTCGCCAAGTAAGCAATTAGGTCCGCAGCCTGCTGTGCCGTGAGTGGTGCCAGCAGTTGCTCGGGCATCAGCGATACGGGCGATGGCCTTTCGAACTCGACATCTGAGATCATCAGTTCTTGCTGCTTGCCTAGTGCGTCCTGAATGATCAGGCGGTCCGGTTGGCGCTGCAAGATTCGTCCCGTTAATGTTTGGGCATCCGCCGTGACGATCGTAACACCGCGAAATTTGTCGTCGATCTCGGCGGAGGGATGGATAATGCTGGTGAGGATTCGTTCGCGGCTCTTCAATTTGTCCGCGACTTTCGTCAAGTCTGGACCGATGTCTTTGCCAGTAGCACCGATCCGATGACACTGGGCACATTGACCAACTCCTGACGAAAATAGTTTTTCGCCGACCCTTGCATCGCCCTCCAAAGCGAGCAACTGATCGGGCACAATCATCGCTCCGAGGCGGACGATTTGTTGGTCAGCGGCTGCGTACGGTTCCAAGAGCTCGCGACGTATCCCATCGTCCAGCTTGAAGGCTTCATCAACAATGGCATGAACTAACCTACTCGGAACGCGTTGTTCAGCTAGAGCATTCGACAATTCGAGGGTGCCGGGCAGTGTTGCCAGCAATTCGCGCGCGGCCACCAAGCGCTGTTCATCATCGCGTCGCAGCACTGGCGCACCTAAAACATCCAGGGCCTTCAAGTGCTTTGGGTCAGTGGGCAGGCTGGCAATCCACTGCTGAATCAGACGCACGCCGCGCGTATCTGTCAGTTGCGAACCAATGTGAGGCATCCGACCCGACCCGCTCTTGGCCATCCGTAGCATCAATATCGATTGTGCGGGTGACCCCGGCGAAACGATTTCTGCGTGGGGCAATCCGAAGTCGCCACGCATGGGTTTTGTGCTGATTTTTGAATCTGCAATGGGTTTATCGAATTGTACTTCAAAAATCGTCGAAGCGTTCCCACCGTTCATGTGGCAATGGGAGCAATTGGTGTGCAGGTAGGACCGCGCACGGCGGTCGAGCGGTTGCGCAGAGTCATGCGGATCGACCAGGGCCGAATAATAGTCATCGTCGAGCGGTGCGGGACTGGTATCGGCCTTAATCCATCCGCCGGCGGTCAGTGCCTGCCACGCATCTGGCGAGCGACTCGGGCTGCGCAATTGGGCTTCCACAAAGCCAATGGTTTCCCCAGTCCACGGCGTATGGCAAATGCGGCACTGAGATCGCGACGCAAACTGCCACGGTAGGTTTCGCGTCCCCAAGTGATCACTCACCGAAATCGCCTTGCTGGCACCACCTGCGGCGACCAACTCGGCATCGCTGCCCGCGTCATTCCAACGATACGAATAGTATTGCCATTCACCCTGTTCGTCTTTGAGCGCCACTTGTGTCTCGATGCGGCGCCGGGCTTCTGCTGGTTGCGTCGGAGCCAATGAATAGGTCTTTGCCAACACGGTACCGTTGGGCAACGTGACCTTGGTATTGAACCAGTTAAAGGTCTTTTGCGACCTCTGGTAGAAATTGGCGGTTGTTTCCATCCCCGGGATGGCAATAAGGTTTTCGGCGTGTGCGCCGTCTGCCCACATCGGTGCATTGATTTGATAGGGTGCCACTCCAGGTGCCGGCACATGCTCTGCCGTGTTTGTAAACAGGCCTGACTCACTTAAGCGAGTTGGGAAACGATCGACCCAGTCGACCGCAGCTGGGTTGCGGGCGAAGCGATAGATACCCCCCGCTTCGTTCGATTCGCTGTAATCAAGTATTAGTAATTCCCCAGTCGAGTCGACCTCGAAGCAAATGGGTTTGACGCGACCTACGGCAACTTCTTGCAAGCCAGTCACGCGCTGCTCGTCGAACGAAGCAGCCCAGAATTTGCGGGTGACCCAGTCGCCAAAGATGTACGTCCCTGCGAGCTGCGGAAATTGAGTGCCATGGTATACGAAGCCTCCGGTTACGGAAGCTGCTTCGTTATGGCCGAGGGCAACATCGGGAGGCAAAATGGGAGTTGGACCAAGGGCTTGGGGTTTGACGTCGCCAGGACCTTCTTTGACCGCCCAACCGTAATTACCACCCGGTTTGACTCGGTAAACCATCTCCCAGGCTTCCCAACCCACATCACCCACCCACAAATCATTTGTCTGTGCGTCAAACGACATACGAAATGGATTGCGAAGCCCGTAGGCGAAAACCTCTGGTCGCGCCGCACTGATGCCCACAAACGGGTTATCGGCAGGAATTGCGTAATTGCGTCCCTCCGCAACGCGATCGACATCGATGCGAAGGATCGAAGCGTACAGATCCGTGATGTCTTGGCCTGTGTTTAAGCGGTCCGGTGGCGACGGCTCCGTCAAGTCACCAATGGATATGTAGAGATAACCCGCTTTATCAAACAGCAGAGTGCAGCCGTTGTGCCCGCCGCCATCGCAAGTCAGGATGTCGATCTCGGAGTTGACCAACAAGCGTGGCGGCTCAGATCGATCCACCTCAAATCTGGAAATATGCGTTTTGGTTCCCTGGTCCATCGAGATGTAACACAAATAAGCGAACCGATTGGTCGCGAACTGGGGATGGAACGCGATGGAAAACAGATCCGTTCTTAGTTGCTCACGATTGGAGCGTCCGCCGCACAAAGGCTTCTCTATCGAGAAATCGACGAACAATTCGGCTGCCGCAACATCCTCGCGATCGATGAATGAGAAGATTCTGTTGTGTTGTTCAAGTACCAGATAGCGATTGCTGTCCGGTAGACGGTTGATCGAAATGGGTCCCTGGAAGCTCAGCTTGGGAAACGCGGGCTCAAGCACCAGTGGCAAAGGTGGCTCGGGTGAACCAACAAAGTGCGATTGCCAAGCGACACGCTGCGGACTCTCGGCATCCGCGACCGGTACCATCGAAGTCAGCACGTAGAATAAAACTGCGAAATGAAAACGCTGCATCTTCCCCGCCCCCTGCTAGTAGATAAGGCGTTAAGACTAATGCGAAGCAGGCTTGTTATCAAGTGAGCCGTCGGGCCTCGCCAACCCGACGGCTCATTGGCTGCTCAAGATTTTTCTGGAGGAGATTGCCATCTACCCTCTATTGATGCAGCCAGCACTTTAGCCAGCGCCATTTGATCTTCTTTTGTTGGAGGGTAGCCAGCTATGTTTGCATGATTCGGATTG
>JBBQRC010000526.1:0-4485 GCA_038215215.1 Pirellulales bacterium | reverse complement strand
CACACGGAAGACCACCTGCTCGACGAACTGAAAAGCGATACCGCCACAGCCCGCCACCACACCCACTACGGCCGATAAGACGATCCATTTGGCGGTAGTTGGAAACGCACCCAGCAGACGGGTCCGCAACACTGTCCACATCCGCCATCGTTCAAAACTATCCATTGAATCTCTCGCTGTTGGCATGATCGACGGCTAAATTGACGATCAAGTAACAAATGGTTCGCCTCCGTTGCCCAACTTCTAAACCAGTAATACTCTACCTGGATCGTAGCCTCAGCGCGGGTCACGTCGGCGATCGGATTCGCGGAGCTTCATCTTTCGAAGGCGAATGCTCTTAGGCGTAATCTCTACCAATTCGTCGTCTTCGATGTACTCCAGCGCGGCTTCCAAAAACAATGCCCGAGGCGGCTTCAAGATAATATTTTCATCTGAGCCCGCAGCCCGCACGTTGGTCAGTTTCTTTTCACGACAAGGATTCACCACCATATCGTTTTCACGAGCGTTTTCGCCGACGATCATTCCTTCATAGATTTCATCACCCGGGGCGACAAATAGATCGCTGCGGTCCTGCAGTCCAAACAACGCAAACCCAACCGCTTTTCCAGTCACCATCGACACCAACACGCCATTGCCGCGTCGCGGTAAATCCCCTTCCTGGGGTTTGTAGCCAGAAAACCGGTGATGAATAATCGCCGTCCCCTGCGTGGCGTTGAGCAGCCGCGTGCGCAGACCAATCAGTCCCCGGGCCGGAATGTCAAAGCGAAGTAAAGAGTACGTGCCACGCGGAAGCATTTCTTCCACCGTGCCACGACGGTAACCGACCAACTCCATGACTGGTCCAACTTTGTCAGTAGGAACTTCGACGTTCAACGTCTCAAAGGGCTCGTGTAGTTTGCCGTCAACCTCGCGGACCACTACCCGCGGTTTACCCACGGACAGCTCAAAGCCCTCGCGTCGCATGGTTTCAATGAGCACCGCCAAGTGCAATACACCGCGGCCACGCACGGCGTAACCGTCACTGCCTTCCACGGGTTGCATACGCAAGGCCACGTTGCGCTCCAGTTCCTTCTCCAGTCGCATCCGCACCTGGCGCGTCGTCACATACTTGCCCTCGCGACCCGCAAAAGCTGACGTGTTGATACTGAAGATCATTTCCAGTGTCGGTTCGTCGACAGTCAGCCGCGCCAAGGGTGTTAACTGCCCACGCCAGCCGATGGTGTCACCAATTTCAACGTCCTCAAGTCCGACCACGGCAGCAATATCACCCGCCGTGGCTTCAGCCACCTCCGTGCGTCCCAGGTTGTCGAAAGTAGACACAGAATTAATCTGAGCCTGGACGATGCGATCCCCGGGCTTGGACATATCGATCTGCTGGCCGGGTTTGATATTTCCCGACTGAATCCTGCCGATGGCAATTCGGCCGACGTAGTCCGACCAGTCCAGATTGGTGACCAGCATCTGCAGCGGTGCGTTGGGCACTACTTCCGGTCCTGGAATCTCGGCCAGCACCAGATCCAGGAGAGGCTGCATCGAATCTCCCCGCACATTGGGATCATGCGTCGCGTAACCTTCCTTCGAAGACGAATAAATATGGATAAAGTCATCCATATATTGTTCGCCGCCGAGATCGACGAGCAATTCCAACGCTTCATCGAGCACTTCGCGCACCCGAGCGTCGGGTCGATCGATTTTGTTGATGACCACAATCGGACGCACACCAACTTCTAACGCCTTCGACAGCACGAACCGCGTTTGTGGCATAGGACCTTCGGCGGCATCGATCAGCACCAGGGCTCCGTCCGCCATCCGCACCACCCGCTCCACTTCGCCGCCAAAATCGGCGTGGCCAGGGGTGTCGATGATGTTGATTTTTATCCCTTTGTAAGGCAGGGCAATGTTTTTGCTGAGGATCGTGATTCCCCGCTCCCGTTCGAGATCGTTGCTATCCAGGATTTGACTTCCCTGGAGCTGTGAGTCTCGAAACTGGCCACTTTGACGCAACAAGCAGTCGACCAGAGACGTCTTGCCATGGTCGACGTGGGCAATAATGACAATGTTGCGGATGTCGCTACGACGCATGCACAGGAGCCTATCAGTAAAGATCAGAATGTTTTCGGTGACTGTTTTTCGATTCGTCATATTGTGTTCGCAGAACCCAATATGCGGGAGGGGTCGCAGATTGAATGCGATTTCCCCGAATGCCGAAAAATCAAACCATCTCAAAAACTGTCTGCCGAACCGCCTGTGCGCGGGGTGGGAAGCGTCAAGAAAACCGAGGCCGCTGGCGGTTGTCCGCTCGCCGTTAGTTCCAGTTTCGCACTTTTTGGAGTGCGGTGATTCATCACCGCTTTGGCTTTCCCTCAACGTCCAGAATCGCTTGGCTAATTTCGCTCTCGGTCGCGACCGCTGGGGGGTCACAAAATTCACACACCGGTGCTGCACACGCTTGAAAATGAAAGCTGCGACAAGTCGCAGCAGTCCAAAAAACTGCGAAACTGGAACTTAGGTACTGATGAGCGGTGCCGGCACCAACACGGCATGCTGGAAGTACATCACATAAGCGCCTTGCCAGGCAACGAATTGAGCCACATAGAGAGCACCGACGTAGATCAATACGCTGACGAGCTCAAAGCCCCAAGCCGGCCAGCGCACCAGCCAGTGACGCGGACGCTGCCGACCGTGCGCGTATCCCAGTGCCGTGCCAATCAATAGCTTGGCAGGAAACATAAACAACACGAATACCAAACTAGGTGCCCACAAGAGCTGGCTGGGTGTTGCCTCGATGCGGAGCAGGTAAAGTGGTATCGCCAGGGCACAGAGCACAAACAAGCTGAACGCATAAAACCAAGGTGCTTTCATAAAACTGTGTCGAGCGGCTCGCACATTAAAGACTTCAAGAAAGCGGTTCTGCGAGGCCATATGCACTTGTAGCACCGGCAGGTAGAGCATCACAAGCGTCATGCCCAGAGCGCCTACAACGCCCACTAAAGCAGCGGGTTGCAGCTCGTGTGCCCGCTCGCCGATAATCATCAGCGAGACCGGAACACAGGTCCACAATAAGGCCCCCACAGTGGCTCGCGCCCCCAGCCACCAAAGCCTGGGGAATTGCAAACTGATGACCAATTCATAGAGCTGATCGCTGGCCCGAGACCACATGGAAGGTCGCCATATCAAGCGGACGAATCTTAGCGGAGCAGGCCACAGAAAATGCCACCAGCGCCCCCCCCGCATCGCCGCCCAGCCCACATGCGCCACCCAAGCGAACGCCACCAGAAACGCGCCCGCACGCCAGGCTTGCGCGGCGACGGAACCTGGTTGTAAAAGCTGCGCAGAATAGGCCAGATCGGTCAGCAAATACACCGGTATCCAGCTCACCGCCACCCACAACGCAAATGTGCCCAATTTGCCCGCAACACGTAGTCCCGGCAAAGCTGTTCGCCACGGTTGGCGATTCGCCAGGTTGCCCGACGCGACCAGAATGTATCCCAAACTGGCAAGTTGTACGACCGGAACGGCCGCCACCACTGCCATCAACACGCACAAGCAGGCCAGATCCCAAACGCGACCCAATAACCAAAACGGCCACTGATACCAACGCAGTTTTTTCCCCACGGTCGCTAACTGCAAGGATGCTTGATCGTCGGCCGTACCAGAAACTTCCGTCGACTCTTCCGTCGTCTCTACGGTTGGCGTCCGCGATACATCAGGTACAACGGGGACACTGCCGCGGCTCTCCTCGAGCGCCCACTCAGGTTCGCTCCGCCCCGCTTCCGCTGCCACGCCATCGACGGACCGAAGCGAATCGCCTCGCCCCGTCACCACATCTGGTGTCGCAGACGGCGAAGGTGCCATCTCCGGCCGCGGCGCTGCCGACTCCGGCACGACGGGCGGATCGAGACTGGGTGGGATGGCTGGTCGGCTAACAATAGGTGGTACGCGTTGCGTTGAGTTCGACAATATCAATCCGCCTAAAAAATGCCTCGCCAGCATCCTCGCCCTTCTTCTCCGACGAAGCAGGCAGCTATTACCGCACACTATTATCTTCGTTTCTATTGCGAATTTCTTGCCGCAAGCGACAATAATCGCGGAAAAATCGCGAAACAAGATAACGTGGCAAGCATTCCTCACACCATTTCATCCAGCGTTTCAGAATTCCCGTTTGTGCCAATAGGCCTCCATCGGTCATAATGAATCAGCCGCCGCGTGCCCTGCATTCCTACTTACCCGAGCCCACTATGATTAATCGTCGCTCATGGATCAAAACGCTGCTGATGCTGACCGTTTTGACTGGCGGCTTGACGGTGGTGGGAGCGACTCTTCGCGGTCGGCCGGTGATTCGTGCGCCACAAGACAGCCGCGCTGCATATCTTGCGGCAGAGTTCCAGACGACGCTGGCCAGTCTCAATTCCAATCTGGCGACCATGGCACAAGAGGCAGAGTTGGCCACCGCGCCGCCAGCCGGGTCGCTTACCGTTGTCCGCC
>JBBQRC010000525.1:0-4500 GCA_038215215.1 Pirellulales bacterium | reverse complement strand
GGATCGGGCTACAGCGCGCTCCCGCTTGTCCAACGCGCGGAACGCTTTCGGCACCGCAGTCAGAAAAATATAACTTAATGACTTACGTGCTCCAACGAGCCAGAGTACAGGGGCGAGGGGAGTGACTTTCCCGGTTAATCTGCTCTGCAGATCAACCACATTACCACTACTTTGGAGCTGCGTAAGATTGCTGAAATAACTCGAGCTTTTCTTTTGCTTCCAGAGCGGCCGCATCGGCAGTTTCCTTGGCGGCTTGCATCTCAGCGGCTTGCTTTTGCTGCTCGGTCAACTGCTGTTGGGCGGTGGTTTGAGCCGCAGCGGCGGCTTCCATTTGCTGCTGCAGAGCAGCCAGTTGATCCTGCAACGCTTTAATGTCTACAGCAAGCTTGGCAACTGCATCGGTTTTCGCCTTCTGTTCGGCCTCTGTGACAGCCGCCTGATCAGTAACTTGCTGAGCCTTGGCGGTTAGCTCCACTGCATCCTGTTGGAGTTTCGCGGCCATCGCTTCCAGTGCACTTTTGTCCGCCAGTGCCTTTTCAGCCACACTGCGAGCAGCAGCCAGTTTGGCGTCGGCTTCCGCTTGTCTGGCGGCGGCAGCAGTGGCGGCGACTGCCAATTCTTGCTGCTTCGCTAGGGCAGCAGCCATGGCAGCTTCTGCCGCCTTGGCTCCCTCTGTGAGCTGAGCGACTAAAGTATTTGCCTGTTCAACTTGGGTGCCCAACTGGCCTCGCTGCTGTTTGAAGGCAGTCAATTGAGCCTCGATGTCGGCAATCTGCTTATCCAGCACTGTGGCTTGTGCGATCAACGACTGCTGGGACTTCGTGGCCTCCGCCAATTTGTTGGCCATGTCAGCGGCCGCTTGCTGAGCCGCTGTCAGTTGGCTCGCCGCGGCGACCGACTGCGTCAACACCGCCTCGGTCGCTTGTTTAACGGTGTTGAATTCAGTTTCGACCGACACCAAGGTGACCTTGGCCGCGTCGAGCCGCTGTTCGATCGAAGGCGGGTTGGCAGCCACGGCAAACGTCACGGCGGGATCGGCGACTTGCCAGACCTGGACCTTGCCACCCCAATCACCACCAGCCACTTGAGCCCCATCGCCCGTAAAGGCGACTTCAAGTGCTGAGTCCCCCAAACCCGTAAATTCTTTTTGCACTGCCCCGTCTGCATTCCAAACTTTCACGCGTGCATCCATACCTGCAGATGCAATGAGGCCTGCTTGCGAGAATGCAACAGCAGTTGCACCACCGCCATGTGCGGCCCATGATTTCACTTCTTTGCTCTCAAACATATCCCAGAGCTTGATGGTTCCGTCCATGCTGGCACTCGCCAACACATTTGCATCGGGACGAAAATCGAGGCCGCGAATTTGCCCTTTGTGGCCGACCAAATCCGCGTATAACAAACCGGTTTCGGATTCCCAAACCACGAGACCATTGGCTCGATCGCCAGAGGCCAGTAGTACACCATCAGGGCTAAATCGCAACGCGAAAATCCAGTCGGTGTGTTTCTTCAGTTCCAATAGCTTTTCGCCAGAGAACGTGTCGTAGATGCGAATGACCTTTTGCGGACCAGCCACTGCAATGCGACGCTTGTCTGGCGAGATATCCGAGGCCAACACAATGTCCAATTCGTCACCAACTTTGGTGATGCGATTACCGGTGGCAACGTCGACGAGCACCGCGTACCCGCTGTGACTGTGCCTACCACCACCAACCAGCAACTGCAGGCCATCGCGAGTAAAAGTCAGCGACTGAGGCTCGCCTTCTGGAAAAGGAATGATTCCAGTAAGTTCACCGGTAACCGAGTGATAGAGGCTCACTTGACGCTGGCCGCCAACGGCAATCAAAGGAGCCCAAGGACTAGCGGCCATTGCCGAGATCGCCGCGCTCCGCTCGGTGAGTGTAACGGGCTGTCGGAGCATTGTTTCAGGCAACGGTGGAGGCCCTTCAGGCTTACCGGCCGAACTGTTCGTTAGCATGGCCGCGGCCGCGCTATTCTTTCGCTTAATCACGCTGCCAGAATTTTCCGGCATTCCCTGCTCGATCCAGGTCTTTACCAGTTTGCGTTGCGCTTCAGGAATGGCCTCTTTTTCGGGAGGCATGAAGGGCTGTTCTGTATGATTGAGCAAGGCCATCAATCGCGAGGCACCAGGATTCCCCTCGGCAACTACCTCGCCTGACGAACCGCCAGCCAACGATCCCGCATACGAATCGAGCGCTAGATCACTCTGTTTGTCCGCTTGGTTATGGCACGACAGGCAGTGCTCGCGGAAGATGGGTTTGATGTGCTCATCGAACGTGATCTTCTGCTCGTCCTCCGCCCGCAATTCTTGCAAAAGCGGTAGGAACACCAACGAACAGCCAGCCAACAGAGCCTGTACAAAATTGCGATTCATAAGTGGCAAAATTCCGTCAAAAAGTATCTATCGAGTCATGGTCTAGTGGTTGAACATAAACTCGCGACTGTTGAGGACGGCCCAAAAGGCATCTTCCAAACCTTGCTGTGGGTTGGCTGATTCGGCAACCATTTTCGTCAGTGCCTCAACCTCTTGCTCTGTTGCGTGACGCGCTAGAGCTCGGACGTAAATCCCTTCGACTATCTGGGCTGGAGTCTTACCTTCATCCAGCCAACGCTTGACCAAGTTGCCTTGTGCAATCTTGCCTTGCGTCGAATTCCCGTTAACCAAGTGCAGCGCCTGGGACAGCGAAGGATCGGTACTCGCCTCCGCTTCACAAACGGTCGTCCGCGGTGAGCGACCGAAGGTAGTTAAGAAATAATTGCTGGTGCTACCGTCGGCAATCTGCACGGCCCGCGCACCCAACGGCAAGCCACGGAATTTTTCCCGCGTCTCGGTAACTTCGGAAATGCAGTCCAGCAACATTTCCGCAGGAATGCGACGCACCTGCGAGTAAGCAAAGTTGCGTGTGTCCGCCTTATTCGTCTCATTCGGCTCAGTCGTCCGTTGGTAAGTCTCGGAATTGCAAATGTCACGCACCAACTGCTTGAGATCAAATTTGTAGTCGGCCAAGCGTTTCCCAAGTTCCTTAAACAATTCCGGATTGCTCGCCGGGTTACTCACGCGGATATCATCCACTGGATTAACGATGCCAATGCCAAAGAAATGCGCCCAAACGCGGTTGGCAATACTGGTCGCGAAAAAGGGATTTTCAGAACTGGTAATCCAGGACGCCAGCACTTCCCGACGATCCTGGCCTTTGATCTCTGGCTGCACCCCTCCCAAAAAGGTTGGCGCCACAGGCTTACCCGCCACAGGGTGATTCACCTCACCACCTTGGCGATCAAACACGATGACTTCGCGATAATCTTCCCCGTTCTTGCGTCCAATTTGCGAGAAGAAGGAAGCGAACCCATAGTAATCATTCATCGTCCAGCGGTCGAACGGATGGTTGTGGCACTGCGCACATTGAGTCCGGATGCCCATAAACACTTGAGCCACATTTTCCGCCGTCTTCAGCGTATCGCGCTCGACCTGATAAAAGTTCGTGGCTGGTTGTTCGAACACACCACCGTTGCTAGCCACCAGTTCGCGCACGATTTGATCGATCGGGATGTTATTCGCAATTTGGTTCGTCAGCCAACTGGAATACTGAAACGCGGCTTTATAACTCACTTGGTTGTCGCTCTTGATTAGCAACAATTGCGACCACTTCATGGCCCAAATTTCGCTAAACTCCTTGCGCTCCAGTAATGACTCAACTAACTTGGCACGTTTGTCTGAAGAAGTGTCTGCGCTGAACTTCTCGAATTCCTCTGGGAGGGGTAGCGAGCCTACGATATCGATGGTGGCCCGACGCAAGAATTCTTCGTCAGTACATTTTCCACTTGGCAGGATTCGTAGTTTCTGTAACTTTTCACCCACCAACACATCGATGTAATTGCCAGTCTGTTCGGGTGCCTGGTACTGTAAACCGGCTGGCAGCGCCAGAATCTGGGTTCCGACGGTGTGAGTATCGAAGCGGGCCATCACAAAGGCCTCACCGCGTACACCGGCGGTGACCGCCCCCAAGTTAGTAACTGCAGCCGATCGCTCGTTATTGGTCGTAAACGCAGCCAGCGAAGTCACATCACGGGTGGTGCCATCACTGTAATGTGCCACCGCTACGAGACGCTGCGTCGCCCCCTCACCTTCAAGTACAGCTTGTGCCGGAAACAAGTCTACGTTGGTGCAAGCTGGCGGTGCGGTCGCATCCAAAGGAGCGTTGGCCCGAAGCCATGTCAACAACGACTTTTCGTACTCACTGCCTGGCTCAATGCGTTTTCCGCCCGAGTGCGGCACGGCTCCGATTGACTTCAATAACATGAGGCTTTGATCGGGGATCGCCAAGTTGATACGACGAATTCCAATTTCGCGAGTGATCCGCTGGTGGTCGCCGACAGGGTCGAAGCCGAATAGCGACAGGCGGAAACCATCCTTACCGCGGGCCGCACCATGGCAGCTTCCCGTATTGCAGCCTGCGCGCGTAATCACTGGCATCACAT
>JBBQRC010000524.1:0-4501 GCA_038215215.1 Pirellulales bacterium | reverse complement strand
GCCTCACTCACCCGAGGCTAATATCTGTCACCGCATTCGCGGTTGAGGGCCAACTTCGGGAACACAACACATGTCTCGCGACCGTGGTGTGTCCCCGTTGCTGCACTGTCCTCCACGGCAGTGGTGTGTCCCCAGTTGTTCCTTGTAGTGGCTGCAAGTAGGTTGAAAGCGGCAGCTCGCACCTAGCAGTGGCGAGAGGAAACGCTGGTAGCATCGCACTAAAAAAATCGCACACTTACCAGGCAGCTTCCATAACCAAATCATGACGCTGGTTCTCCGGTGCGATGGTTAGTTCAGCGACCGAGTTGCTTGTCGAGCTTCTGGGCTAGCCGCAGCAGTGAGGATTCGATGGCGTGGTAGTCGGCACGAGCGTCGCGGCGTGGGCGCGCAGGGTGCCACTGGTTTTACCAGTGCGGACGGAGCAGTTGCGCAGCTATCCAGCGTCGATATTTTACGCACCTAGCGCCAGCAGTAAAGTTGCCGAAGTAATCAAGGTCGGATCGTCTCGAAGCCTTCCACTGACTGCTATTCTACCATGCAAGAATCGTGTGACAGCCTACTCGACCGTGGCGAACGACGTCAGCTACTGGAAAGCTTCTTGGAACTTGCACGATGAAAACTTCGGCAGGTTTTGCTCCCGACTCACACATGTTGGAGCTTACCAACGGCCAGGCAAGGACCGATCCTCCGTTCGCACTGGCAAAAGCCAGTGTCACACGGAAAGACAGCCATAAGTTCGCTATTTCCGGTTGATCCAATATTCTCTTTGAACTCAAGAAGAACCGCCTCCAAAATACTAGTCGCTTCGCGATTATGAGTCAGTGGTTGTCCCTAAAGCCGGAGGCTTTACAGCCATTAGCCGGCGGTTGAGCGAAGCGACACCACCGGTTTCGTGGTAGCGGAATTCCTGATCCTGGAAGGATCACAGCGAACCAGCAATGTTATCAACATTTTTGTCGTGGCACGACCGCATCGTCTTTTGTACAAAAGATCGCCCTGCCATGATCACCCACCAAGCCCGGCATCACACGCAAAAATCGTTTTGCGAAGAGCCCATTGAGTTGCTAACCTAGGCTGGCATTTCCGTTGAGGGGCGATTTCTTGATTGATACGCTGGCATCCCTTCAGGATGCCGCGGCCTCGGTGATCGAGTACCGGTGGTGTCGCTTACGCTCAACCACCGGCTAATGGCTGCCAAGCCTTCAGCTTGAAATCCAATGAAAGCAAGTTAATGCAAACGGGACGCGTGGCCAAAAAGAAAGATGCTCTAACAAGCGTCGCCATCGCTGTGTGCACCGACAATCAAATTGCGTTGCAAATCTATTCTTCAAGATGCTTTCGAGCCACATCAAATCACGTCAGCGCGATCACCATCGCCTCTTCCACTTGGCTGGTGGTCATCAGTTTCCATCAACTAGCCAATTAAACCCCTTAGCCAAACGCATGCCAGAACAATCAACTACGTGGAAACTATTTTTCTAGTTCCGACAAGCTCGCTTCACTCGCTACGATTTGTCAAGATACGGTTAGTATCCTTCATCAGTAGCAAAGGAATACTTCAAAAAATGATCTCTTGGTACGCAACCGCGCCCGCGAAGCAGCACGTCACTATAGCAAGTACAAACCATTCTAGGCTCACCTGCTTGTATCGAACAATTGCCCCAATGAACCAGCACCAGCCAAAGACACTTGAAGCGGCAATTGCCCAAACAGATAACATAAGTCCGAATACAATCGAGTAGGTGGAATCCAAAAACGCCCGTCTGAATAACCCGGACATTAAGCCTCCTATTATTGTTGCAAGTGGAAAAATCATCGGTGCAAGCAATTGCAAAAGCATATGGTTTTGTCTTCGCACGATCTTTTCAAGTTGAAGTTCTTTTACTTTGGGTAACTCGTTGGATTCAGTGGACATTGTTGGTTCCAGGAAGGGCGAACCCACCGGCTAACCGTCGGGATCGTTAAGTAGTTCCTGCAGTCGTAATCGTAGAGGTTCCGGAAATCGGTCTAGCCACGATGCATCAATCATGCCGAGGGAAATCATATCCAGCACGTGAAGTTGGTCTTTACGTCGAAATGCGTTCAACTTCATGCGTACCAGTGTCGTTAGCTCAACCGTCCGGAAATCATTGGCTCGCGCGGTGGGCTCAATGTCTGGATTGGGTTCACCGCCGCGCTCGACCTTGCCGACCAATCGCACGTGCACCGCATCGCGTGCCGAAGCGTCGGGATGCTCGACAAACATGTCCAATCCAGATGTGTTGCGATGATAAAAACCAGCGGCAGTCATAGCAGCAATCAAAGCGGGCAAATCTGACGGTCGTACCAGGATGTCAACGTCGCGTGTCGTGCGCATCGCTGCTTCATCGACTTGCGCGACCCAAGCGCGCACCGCATGACCACCAATCACAGCGTAAGGAACGCTTGCCGCCTCAAGAATTCTCACCGTTTTTCGAAGTCGCTCATTGACTTTTTCCACCGCTCGCTCCATTCGAGCCCAAAGCTCTTCGCCAGTAATCGTAAACTCAACCATAGATTGGCCTCCGTTCCTATTCTAACAGAACGTTGCTAAAACCGTGGCTAACGCCAGACGGCTGATTGAAAGTGGACACTTGATGATCGAACGATCCTTAGGGTGGATCAAACCCGCCGCGGCAGAATGGGTGGCAACGCAAAATACGCCAGGTGCCGCGTAGGATTCCTTGCACCACGCCATACTTCTCGATGGCTGCGATCATGTAGTGGCTGCAAGTAGGTTGAAAGCGGCAGCTCGCACCCAGCAGTGGCGAGAGGAAACGCTGGTAGCATCGCACTAAAAAAATCGCACACCTACCAGGCAGCTTCCATAACCAAATCATGACGATGGTTCTCCGGTGCGATGGTTAGTTCATCGACCGAGTTGCTTGTCGAGTTTCTGGGCTAGCCGCAGCAGTGAGGATTCGATGGCGTGGTAGTCGGCACGAGCATCGCGGCGCGGGCGCACGACTAAGTCCATGCCGATTGGCAATTGCCCGCGTTGCTTGCGGAAGGCTTCGCGAAGACAGCGTTTCCAGTAATTGCGAGTTGGCGCTGAGCCAACTTTCTTGGACACGCTAAGCCCGATGCGACAGTAGGTTTTGCTGGTGCGAATCGCATGCATTACCAGCATCTTGTCCGCCGCCACGCGGCCCGCGTCGAAAACGGCAGCAAATTCGTCGCGGCCACTTAAGCGTAGGATTTTGGGAAACCGCTGTCCGGTGATCTCCGCCGCCACCTCCTGCTGGCTACCAGATGATGCTGGCGCGTGGCTTATCGGTGTACATTCGCTCGATGCGTTCGATGGCTTGTCGGGATTCATCATCGAGATTCTCTGGTAGTTTGATTTGCAATTCGACGAACAGATCCCCCGCGTTGCCGTTAGTGTCGCGGACCCCCTGTCCTTTGACTCGCAGGCGGCGACCGCTGCTACTGCCCGCTGGAACCTTAAGTGACATCACGCCACCGGGTGTGGGTAAATCCACCGTAGCGCCCAAGGCTGCCTCCGCTAAAGTGACCGGCAATCGCAATTCAAGGTTCTGTCCGTGGCGTTTGAAATAGGGGTGATTGGCCACGTGCAACGTGACCAGCAGGTCCCCTGCCGGCCCGCCGTTGGGGGAAGGCTCACCCTGGCCCCGCAGTCGAATCTTTTTCCCGCTTTCCACCCCAGCCGGAATCTTGACCTGCAGATTTTCGTGTTTCCCGGAACGCTGGACGCCAATGAAAGCGTGACCACCCAAGATGGCCGTGTTAAACGGCACCGTGATCTCTCCGCTTAAATCCGCCCCTCGGGCTGGACTGCTACGGGCTCGCCCACGCGACGCGCTCCCTTTGCCCCCGGCTGCGCCACCAAACTGACGGAACAGATCTCCGATATCTCCTTCAAATTGAAATCCGCCCCCCTGCCCTGCTCCACCAAAAATATCATCGAATCCATATCCGCCGCCGCCCTGGCCGGGACCCGTACCAGCACCGCGCCCGGCAGCCACATTTTCGTATTGGTCGCCAAATTGATCGTACAGCTTTCGCTTTTCGGGGTCGTTCAGACAGTCGTAAGCTTTTTGGACATCCTTGAATTTCTGCTGAGCCGCTTTATTGTCTGGATTCATATCGGGATGGTACTTGCGTGCCAATTTGCGATACGCTTTTTGGATCTCGTCCTGCGCGGCCGTCTGGCTAATTTCCAACGCTTTATAGTAGTCCTGGTCCATCGTTTGCATTGCTGTTGGGTGGGTTTTGAGTAAGATGACGCAGTAAGTATATCGCGATTTCCGTTTTTCGCAGTACGTGTAGACGTGGCAGTTGCTTCTTCTTGGCTCTGCCAACAAGCAAAACGCGGACCACTTATCCAGGATCGACGTGGAGATTCAACCGACAATGACCGCGAACTCGATCGAGTGGTTCGATCAGCCGACTTCAACCCCGAGAGTCGACCAATGGTAGTTCTATTGGTTACCAGGCGTGTTCTGTCGCGGCCTAAATTTCT
>JBBQRC010000523.1:0-4505 GCA_038215215.1 Pirellulales bacterium | reverse complement strand
GGACTGCAGGGATTATATGCAATAAAAAAAGCAACCAACTGAGCGCTGGCTAATCGGATTCTATTTACATGCCCCATCCAACTCTCTCCCCAAATTCTTATTCAATTAGAATTCCACGCGCGCAATTCACCAGCTTCTTGGTCTTGGTAGTGCTGGTGCTCCTCATCAACCATGTCATGTTGCAGTTTTTTTATTATCGATTGGATGCCGGGCACTGGGTTTTGCGGGATATGTTCGACTTGGATGAGGAGGAGAACTTGCCGACTTACTATTCGTCCTTCGCATTGCTGGTATCCGCTGGACTGCTGGCAACAATTACATTGAAGAAATACCAGGAACTCGATCGATTCGCGCGGCACTGGTTTGGGCTAGCTGCCGGCTTTCTAGCTATGTCGGTTGACGAGGTCGCCGGCTTACACGAGGCGTTAAACACTGTCATGGATATCCCATGGACGGCACCGGCAGCCGTCGCGATTGTGATTATGGCATTACTTTACGTGCGGTTTCTACTTCATCTTCCAAGTCGCACCCGCAATGGCTTTTTCTTAGCTGGCATGATGTTTGTCGGCGGTGCCATTGTGGTCGAGGAGGCGACAGATTGGTATCTACAAAGCCATTCGATGCACAGCCTGGGCTACAGCTTGCTAGTGGCACTCGAGGAGGGGCTGGAGATGTTTGGTATAGTTTTATTTATCAACTCGCTACTCGAGTATATGTCTCCGGCCAACGTCACAGTCGTTCAACTGGAAGCTGAGTAGTCGCCCGCCAATTTGAAATCAGCTTAACTTTATCGGTGAGTAACTCAGATTTTCCGCCACGAGTGCTTGACCCGGTGTTGCCTTTTCGCAACAATCGGGTTGGAATGCAAGAATTCCGTTAGCAAAGCGTACCGAAAGAATTGCACGACGCTGATTTCTACATCTAAGAGGTAAAGCACATGCGAATTAAGCAACTTTTACGAGGTCCTATTTCAGGGATACTAATGCTTTCAGTGCCTCTTTTGGCGTTGTTGTCATTGAGTCATCAAAGTTCGGCTTCTCAAGTTGGGCTTACCACGCAAGCCAGCGCAACCCTTTTGAGCGACGTGGCATCGGATGCACCTGGGGTAGGCAGGGCTAAGACTTCGCTCTCAGAGTGGAAGTATACTGGCAATTCGGTCAAATCCACCAAGTCCAAGAAGTCTCCGAAATCGAAGAAGTCAAAGAAGTCAAAGAAGTAGCAACTCGTGTAATTGCTCATGAGTGATGTCATTCGCCATGTGTCTTCTCCACGTGCGATGGTTGCCTTCTTCAGTTTCGCAATGGAGGCCGTGCTACTGGGCATGGTTTCGTTGTCACCCTGGGCTCTCGGGTCCGTGGATCCTTCGGCGCAATCTTGGCTTTTAGCGGGAGTCGCACTCCTGCTCATTCTTTGGTCGTTGCGGATGCTCGTCGAGTGGCGAGTTTCGTGGAAGACGTGTCCGGTGGGGATATGTATCTCCGCTACCGTACTTCTGATGGCCATGCAACTGGTTCCGTTGCCGAGTTCTTTGTTGGGTTCGATATCGCCGGGAACTTCGCGTATCTACTCACAATTGTTGCCTTTGGATGCCGAGGTGTTGCAGCAGGGTGACGCCCGCGAAAGTCTGACGCTGGTCGATGTTGGATCAACCATTAGTCTCTATCCAGCAGCCACCCGCCAAAGGCTTATCCGGTTATTGGCATTGCTAGTGCTGTTTTTGATAGTCCGCAATAATCTTTCGTCGCTGGCTACGCTGCGGCGTTTGAGTTTCGCGTTGCTCATCAACGGCTCGGCCCTGGCGTTATTTGGTCTTTTCCAGCACTTTAGCTCTGCGGAGCCGGGTACCGTTTTTTGGACATACAATTCTTCGGGTGCTGTGTTTGGCCCTTTCATTAATCGAAACCATTTCGCGTTTTATATTAATTTGTGTGTTGGACTTGGATTGGGCCTTTTGCTCGTACGACGGCGTGGCGAGTATACGAGCCAGCTAGAAAATGAAACGTCGATTTTCAGCCGCGTGCGCAGCACATTGTACGGTTTGCTTCACGATCCCCTGGGATTATGGATCAGCGCGGGGCTAGCCATTATGCTGACCAGCGTTGTTTTTTGCCTTTCGCGAGGTGGGTTCTTGGCAATGTTAGGGGCCGCTACCGTCTGCATATGTTTAACATTATTCAGCGGGGGGCGTAACTTTCGACTGCTGGCATTACTGCTCGGTGTGGCGGCTTCACTTGCATTGTTGATTTGGTTCGGCCTGGGGGAAGTCGAAGCTCGACTGACGACGATTTTTACTGGCGAGGCGACGCATGATGGGCGGGTCTATCTTTTGACTCATTTTTGGCCGTTTTTCAGGCAGTTCCCTTTGTTCGGAACAGGGTACGGAACATTTCAATTTGTAGAGCCAATGTATCTGCACACCGCACAAGACTTCGGCAAGTTTTACGATCATGCGCACAACGATTATTTGGAGGACTTGATTGAAGGTGGGGCGATCGGTTTAATCATTCGCCTGCTAGCTATCGGGTTGATATTCCGATTTGCCTATTATGCATTTTTAAGGCGGGCGGGTACGACGGCAGACGGCCTCGCGCTGGGGCTGCTATTCGGATTCACCTCCATCACCATCCATAGTTTTTTTGAGTTCGGACTCTTCGTCCCTGCAATTGCTGTGCTTGCGATAGTATTGATCGCTCACATTTGCAGTGCAGGCGATTGTACTGATGAGTATGCCAGAGACGCGCGGCCGCGCCGTCTTGGAAACTGGCAAGCAACACCGTTATTCGGTGCGATTTGCGCACTCTGCTTTGCATGGTTTTTGTATGGCGCGGGCTCAAAGGCAGCGACGTTCGATCATTTGCGAACCGAGGCCCGAGGACTTCGCCGTGCTGCCACTAAAGGTCTAGTTGAGCGGGCAGCGGAGATCCCGCTGCTTGAACAGATGATCCGTTTAGAACCGAGTGACGCCGAACGAAGATTTGTGCTTGCTGAGGCCTATCTGGACGTTTACCAACTGGACAGTACCTCGACGAGTCCACTTCTGATCGAAGCCATGCGGCAAATGGTATGTGCTCGCAATTTATGTCCACTTCTGCCGGAACCGCATGCAAGAATTGCCGCGTATGTCGAAGTCTTCGCACAAGCGGACCCGCGCGGACTCTACCTGGATCGAGCCAAGTTTTTGGCGCCCGCTGATCCGCAACTATGGTATTTGTGTGGTGTACAAGAACTCGAGGACAACCAACTAGAACGCGCCTGGCTTAATTGGAAGCAATCATTGAAGTTATCGGACCTTTTTCTGGCTCGAATTCTTGATCGAGCGGCCACGCATCTTTCCGGCGATGAGTTACTTGAAAAAATCCTACCAGCTCAAGCGGATGTTTTGCTGAAGGCTGCAAAATACTTGTATCCACAACCAGAAGCACAAATGGATCGCAAGCCGTTGATGGAACACGCCTTAGACAGCTTGCGCCATGAGGCACATTTGCTCTCCCCTGCACAGTGGCATACTAAGGCCCTGATCCATCAGGAGTTGGGGCAATCGGTTGAGGCCCTTCAGGCGTACAAAACCGCGCTCAACTACAAGCCCAGTGAGATCGGTTGGCGATATGAACTAGCGCTACAATTGTATGAGAATGGACAGCGACAGCAAGCGAGTCGGGAGTTGAGCATCATTTTGGGCCAGCAACCCAATCATGCCGAAGCGTTGAGACTGTGCGCAACGCTTGCCAGCGACGCCACCAACCGGCCCTAAGCCCTTAGGAAGTGCGCAAACGCAGAGTAAGGGACCGTCCGCAATAAGCCAAAGTGCACTAGCCACCTTACCGATCAAACGTTGCGGCAAATTGCAGGTATCGAATGGAAATCGATTGAACAATTTGGTACGCGAGTTGCGGCCCAGTACGTTGCGAAGCTCGAAGCGGGAATCAGTCGCCTTTCAGACAACTGTTCCTTAACGCAATTGAATCACTTGTTCAGGGCTATTACTTTCCAATTTCAAATTCCTGCGAAACGGTACTATTGGTGGTCACGGTGACGCGGTACCTGCCTGAAGGAAGATCTGGTGGCTTGTGGCATGGTGCTACCCAAACCTAGTCTTTGACGCAGCGCTAGAACTGGAAATTGTACTTGGTAGTCATGCCTTTGCGCACTTGTCCCATCAGTTGGTCGATTTGAGCCAGCACTTGCTTGTAGCTGCCGAATCCTTGGGCCATTTGTTGGGTACTCATGACCATCTGCGTATTCACATGCTGACGTAACTGGTTGCGGGCGGCGATGTCCGCACCTTGTCCATAAGGAAATGCCGGATTTCCGCCGCCGTAGTATCCGCCGTAATATCCACCCTCGTATCCCGTGCCGCTGTTCAAGGTTGTGCCAGCGATAGCTTGCCCCTGTGCGACGTTGCCTGCAGTGATCGAAGATGAATTTCCTCGCAACATACCGGAAACATTTGAGCCATAATCGATCATCAGTGGATCTACATTGAGTGTGGGAATTTCGTCAATGCG
>JBBQRC010000522.1:0-4518 GCA_038215215.1 Pirellulales bacterium | reverse complement strand
TTCTAGGGCGGCGGGAGCGGAGACAGGCCAGCCCAAGGCCCATTGCAGTCGGAATTGTGACTGGTTGAAATCAATAACGGCCCTCAGATAGGTGCGGCGAGCTGTTTCGAGTGCTTGCACAGATTGCAATACCTCGAGCGGTAGTCCTTCCCCCTCGCGAATGCGTTCCAGATTGAGATCAAAGGAATTTTGCGCAGTGCCGATGGCCCGTTCCATGACGGCAATTTGCTGGCGGCGGAACTGGACTTGCGCGTAGGACTCCGAAACTTCGCGAGCTACTTGATCCATAACACGAATCTTTTCAAATCGTGCCTGTTGAATTCGAGCTGCGGTTTCGCGGCGTACGGCTTGCTCGCCCAAACCAAAATTACGAACTTGCCACGTCATCACGGCATCCAAATCATAGCGAGAGTTGACGTTGGATAGGTCGTTGCCGCGCCCCCCGCCAAATTCACCGGTGCTGAACCCCAATAACATGCTTGGCACAAACGGGGCAATTTTTTCGCGTTGATAAGCTACGCATGCAGCCGCCACGAGAGCTTGAGATTCCTGCAACTCCGGTCGTGTGACCAACCCTGTACTGACTAACGATGCTTGATCGGTATCTGTGGTCAATAATTCTACGGGCAATGCCATAACATCCAGTGGCACGATCCGATTCGTGCCATCGAGACTCAGCGCTTGCGCTAACCTGGCTGACGTAACGGCAATCCGCTCCCGGCCAGCGAGCAACCGATTTTCCACCAGCAGCCGTTCTGTCTCTAGGCGGTTGGCGTCCGCTCTTAATCCCGCTCCGGTTTCTGCGAAGGCCTCAGTAATGGTCGCCAGCTCCCCAGTGCGCGCCAGAGATTCTTCCAAAATGCGCGCGTCTTGATACGCATCCACGAGATCGAGGTAGGCGATCGCCGCGTTTAAGAGCTGCTGGTTCAGGACGACGTTGGCGGCATGTCCACGCGCCCAAGCAGTGCGTTGGGTCAACTTGGGTGTAAAGATTGCATCCGCCAAGTGAAACCGTGCAACCAAACCGGGGTTGGGCATTGTACCTGCCCCGACCGCGCCGGTTCCCAAGCCGTACTGAAACGAATTGCGGTTCCTATCAACGATCAGCCCTGCCGAGTCCTGAAGGTTGCCGTCGTGTCGATTAAATCCAAAGCCCGATTGGATAGTTGGTAACCACAGCGCATCTGCTTGAGCCAGTTGGGCATAAGCTTCCTGGACGCGCCACCGGGCGAAGCCAACTGCAGGGTGCTGACCACCTACCATCGCCAGCGCAGAGGGGAGATTCAGCTCAAGCGTTGCCTCCTGCGGTTCAGCTATCTGTTCGATCACCGGTAACACAGTAGCCGGAAGCGTCGTCGTTGCAGTAGCTTGTGGTGTTAATGGTGTACTGGTCGTCAGTTCTTCCGCCGGTTCGATTACGTTCGCCTGTCCTGAACTCACCCGATTTGCGTTGGTAGCGAAAGCGACAGGCAGAATAGGTGGCCGGACGGCTGGCAGTTCGCTAGGGTTTGAGCTCAGTTCAGTCGAGCGGTGCTCCGCCTTCTCCGAGACAATCTGCACGGTTTGAGCTGCTGTTGTAGGGGCAGCAAATTGCCTCGCGAGATGCTGTCTGCCTGCACATCCAAGGCAACTGAGCATGCCCAAGATGAAGGTCAAACGGCGCATAGAAGGCTCCCAACTTGCTAGCTTCGCACCAATCGATTGTCAGCATTGCGACGAACGCAAGCATCTTATGGAATGTGCTTCGGCATCCGGTCGAATCGTCAATAACGCCTACACCGTTTGGCATGGAGATTTCTAGGGATGTTGCGGTTCGAAATGAGCCCTGTAGCGACTACAATAGCGCTTCGAGTTGCCTAGACCCTGCTACTTGGGGTGACCTTAACGACTTGGCCAATTGTTCCGAAGTTTGAAATGGGGTGGCCATATTCCCCGCCATGTGCCAAATTCCCGCAATTTGCCAACCGGCTTGCGCGGTTCGCCGCCCAAAGCCCGGCTAGATCGGCATTTGCCCAGCTGGTTTGGCCAGCATGGCAGGCCCAGATGGTTCGGCCAGGCGTTTGATTATTGGTGACGCCATGATGGAATAGCCGGGGCAAACGAAAAGGTTTTCCGCTCGGAATTTAAGAAACGCGCTTTATGTACCTCATCATTTCTGCTCTCCGTCGCCCAGCGACCGTCATGGTCCTTATTTTGAGTGTGGCGCTCGGGAGCTTTCTCGCCATCGGTCCAGCTCTATTTCAGCATTACAAGCTGCCGTATCCGACCGGTCTTCCTAAAGGGATGGAAGTCGACATTTTTCCCAAGTTGAATCTGCCAGTGATTTACGTCTGCCAACCTTACGGTGGCATGGACCCAGCGCAAATGGAAGGCTTCCTGACCAATTATTACGAGTACCACTTCCTGTACATCAGTGGCATTCATCACGTCGAATCGCGCAACGTCCAAGGGACGGCGCTGATGAAGTTATATTTCCATCCGGAAACGAATATGGCGCAGGCGATGGCGGAAACCATCAACTACGTCAATCGTTCCCAAGCCTTTATGCCACCTGGCACGGTATCACCCTTCGTGATGCGTTTCGATACAGGCAGCGTACCGGTGGGTTATTTAGTGCTATCGAGTGACACGCGGAGCATCGCTGAAATTCAAGATCTGGCCCTATTCCGTGTGCGCCCCATGTTCAGCAGCCTACCGGGTGTCTCCGCACCGCCTCCCTTCGGCGGCAGTGCGCGCTCGATCGTAATCACCATTGATCCCCAGCGCTTGCAGTCTTACGGCATGTCACCGGAGGAAGCGATCGATGCCCTGGTGCGCGGCAACTCGATTAGTCCCTCGGGTAATATTCCCATTGGTGACAAGTACCCGATCGTACCGGTGAATTCAGTGGTTAAAGATCCGCAGCAATTGGGCACGATCCCTATTCGTATGGGAGCAAATCCCATTTATCTCCGCGACGTCGGGACCATTCAGGACTCCGCAGACGCGCCCGCCGGTTATGCACTGGCAAACGGTCGACGCGCGGTCTACATCTTAGCAACCAAACGCGCCGAAGCTTCGACCTTGAGCGTGATCAATAATATCAAGGATGCCATTCCCAAGATGAAAGAAGCCCTGGGAGCGGAAGGGGAAGGGATCGATGTGCGTTTTGAATTCGACCAATCACCGTACGTCACTCGAGCCGTTGGTGGCGTGGTCACAGAGGGTTTGCTGGGGGCGGTACTGGTCGGCCTAATGATCCTGCTGTTTCTGCAGGATTGGCGCAGCTCATTGATCGTCGTACTCAATATTCCCTTGGCATTGCTCAGCTCAATTCTCGCTCTCTGGATTTGCGGCCAGACGATCAACCTCATGACGCTGGGCGGATTAGCACTGGCAATTGGCATTCTGGTCGACGAGGCGACCGTAGCCATCGAGAACATTCACGCACAATTGGAACGCGGAGTTCCACTGGCTCAAGCCGTTCGTGATGGCTCGAGCCAGACCGTCGTACCACGTCTACTGGCGATGCTCTGCATTCTGGCCGTATTTGTGTCATCGTTTTTCATGCAAGGGGCCGCACGAGCTCTCTTTGTTCCCTTGTCGCTGGCGGTTGGATTCGCGATGATCGCCTCGTTTCTCCTTTCCAGCACCTTTGTACCGATCATGTCCGTTTGGTTGCTGAAGACCTCGCCACAGCCTGGACATCACCGCCAAACGCGGTTCGATCGCCTGCGCGGCGGCTACGAACGCCTGCTTGGCAGCCTAGTGACGTTCCGCTGGCTAATCATTGTGGGCTATCTTGCCGTCAGCTTCGCAGTCTTCGTAATTGTCGCGCCGCGGTTGGGACGTGGTGTTTTCCCGGTGGTTGATGCCGGACAGTTTCGCCTCCGTATGCGCGCTCCCGATGGTACGCACATCGAAAAATCCGAAGCGTTGGCCAAGCATGCACTAGCACTCGTTGCTGAGGAACTGGGAGCGGAAAATATCGAGCTCACGTTGGGCTACGTGGGCATGATCCACTCGAACTTTCCAGTCAACGCCGTCTATCAATGGTCGCGCGGTCCAGAAGAAGCGATCTTGTACATTGACTTGGCAGATCAAATTGGCATCTCTGACGAGGTGCTGAAGGAGCGCGTGCGCGAGCGATTGGCCCGCGAAATGCCAGAAGTTCGGTTTTCTTTTGAGCCGTCGGACATTGTCAACGAAGTGATGAGCTTCGGATCGCCCACGCCGGTGGAAATTGCAGTGAGCGGTTCGGACTTCGCCAAGAATCGCGTGTTCGCCGAAACTTTGCGACGCGAGTTGGCTCAAGTACCAGCCCTACGCGACTTGCAACTTGGCCAATCGATGGACTATCCCACGGTCCAAGTTAATGTCGATCGCGAAAAAGCAGGCTTAGCGGGTTTAATGCCAATTGATGTGTCGCGCGCTTTGGTGACCGCCACCTCATCAAGTCGTTTTGTGGTTCCAAACTATTGGGCGGACCCAAAGAGTGGTATTGCGTATCAGGTCCAAATAGAAATTCCTCGACCGGTG
>JBBQRC010000521.1:0-4530 GCA_038215215.1 Pirellulales bacterium | reverse complement strand
TATTAGCATTACAGAATTCTGCTTGGCATGCTTCGAAATCTCCGGCTAACTAACAAGACCCTACAGAAGCTTTTCAAATGAAGACAATCACGAAAGTTTTACATCGTCGCCGGCTGACTGCCTTTAGCATCAGGCGGTTTTTTATAGTCGTATTTCGCTTCGCGAGCGAGTGCGTACACGCCACTTTCGCGGAGCGAAAGGCGACACTTGTTCTCCTCACATTGGTTCTCGGCTCGATTGTGAGTCCGTTGTTGGCTGCGCCGAGCGACGCAAAACCCCCGAATGTTTTGTTCATTGCGATCGACGATCTGCGGCCCGAACTCGGCTGCTATGGTGCTACCGAGGTGAAGTCGCCCAATATCGATAGGGTCGCCGCCGAGGGCCTACTATTCGAGCGAGCGTACTGCCAAGTGCCGGTCTGCGGTGCCTCTCGCGCTTGCTTGATGACCGGGATTTTACCCACGCCCAATCGATTTGTACTGGCCAAGACGCATGTCGATGAGGACACACCGGGCGCAATGACCATGCCTCAGGTTTTCCGAGATGCAGGGTATACCACGCTATCCAATGGAAAGATTTTTCACTTCGGAAACGATACCGCGGATCGCAGTTGGAGTGAACCAGCTTGGCATTCAGGCTTGAGTCATTCGACGAATCGTGACCCGGCTGCGAAGACTGACAAATCATCCGCGGGTAGGTCTCGTATTTACGAGTCTCCTGACGTGCCGGACGACGCTTACGGTGACGGAAAAACGGCTGAGAGAACGATCGCAGATTTGCAGCGTCTCAAGGCCAGCGGCAAACCGTTTTTCCTCGCCTGTGGTTTCATACGTCCCCACATGCCGTTTTATGCTCCCAAAAAGTATTGGGACATGTACGATCGCGACAGCATTACGCTCTCTGAAAACCGGTACCGACCCAAGAACGCCCCCAAGGGATTGAAAGGCTCCAACGAATATCGCAGCTACGGTTTTGGAGAATACGAAGATGGGACTGACGATTTTCACCGCATGATGCGTCACGGCTATTTCGCATCGACCAGCTATGTGGATAAATTGGTGGGCGATGTAATGGGTGAGTTAGATCGTCTCGAGCTAACTGACAATACGATCATCGTGATCTGGGGTGATCATGGCTGGAACCTAGGGGAACACGATTTTTGGGGAAAACACAATACCCTTAATACATCAACTCGCGTTCCGCTGATTATCAAAGTGCCGGCCAAAATTGAGGGCAAAAAGTCTTCATCACTCGTCGGCGCCTATGATATCTTCCCGACACTTTGCACCCTTGCGAATCTCCCTATCCCCGAATCCGTGCAAGGTCGCAGCTTTGCAAATCTCCTCGATGATCCCAAATCTACCTTTCGCGACCACGTGTATACTCGCTATGTTAAGGGAGACGCTGTGGTCAGTGAGCATCTTATTTACACCAACTATGGCGTCGATGGCGAAATGTTATTTGACTTGTCGGTCGATCCCCATGAAAATCTAAATGTTGCATCTGATCCCAACTACCGATCGGAAATGACGCTCATGAAAGGTTATCTCGCCGCAAGTGAAAAAACGGCAGCGGAGGCCAAAGTGAATCCGTCACTCAAAATAAGTTTCCCGGACGAAAAAAACGATTAGACCACGAATCATATTAAACGAAGACTCAATGTTTATACGCGCTTGTTATTACATTCTTTTGCAGATGGCTTTGGCGGTTGCCTTATTGGCGAATAACGTTGACGCCGGAGAAGTACCAGATGGAATTACCAAATTTGCCACCCAGTACTGCGTCGATTGTCACAATGCCGAAACACGCTCTGGGAACTTCGACCTGTCATCCCTGTCGTTTGATTTGGACAATCGCAATCGCTTCACGACCTGGGTAAAGGTTTTCGATCGCGTCTCCAAGGGTGAGATGCCGCCTGAAGGTGAAACGCAACCCGATGAAAACGAACGCCAAGTTTTCAAAAGTAACTTGTCACAGTTGCTTACCACGGCTGAGAGAGAGCGGATTGCCAAAGAGGGTCGGTCGACTCAGCGGCGATTGAATCGATTCGAATACGAGAATACGGTTCGAGATCTACTCCACACTCCTTGGTTACAGATCAAGGATTTACTGCCCGAAGATGGCGAGGCGTATCACTTCAACAAAGTCGGTGACGCACTCGATATGTCCCATGTTCAACTATCGCGTTACCTGGTGGCGGCGGAGTATGCACTCCATCAAGTCATTGCCAAGCAGATGGAGTCGCCTGAATCAACTACCGCTCGTTACTACACACGAGAACAGGCTTCGTTTGTTAGGAACATTGTCAAGTTTAAGTCAGAGCCGGAACGGATTGTGATTCCGATTCTCGGCTATCATTCGCAGCCAGAGATATTCGCCAAGAAGGCTCCGGTTTCGGTGGGTGAGTCCGATCCGGTTCAACGTGAGCTGGAAGCGTTTGTCGAAATTGCCAGCCAGTATGAATCCTACGAAATGGATTTTGATAAGTTCAAGGCGGCTACATCTGGACGCTATAAGTTGCGTTTCAAAACCTACACTGTTCAAGTGGGTCCGACCAAACCTGAAAAAGATGAGCGGTGGTGGATACCGGACTTGGAAGATGTTTCGATTGGCAAGCGTACCGAGCCGATCTCGATCTATGCTGAAACGCCGCCACGACAGTTGCGACTGGTCGGCAAATTCGATACGCAACCCGAACCAACCGTACATGAACTTGACGTATGGCTGCTTGAGGGAGAATCAATTCGTCCAGATTGCTCGCGATTCTATCGAGCGCGGCAAGGCGCCGGTCGCTTCAGAAATCCGAACGCGACACTCGAAGGAGCGCCGGGTATCGCGTTTCAGTGGATGGAAGTGGAGGGTCCGATTCTTGAATCATGGCCATCGGAAGGTCATCGATTACTGTTTGGTGATTTGCCAGTTGTCGAGCGACCAATCATCGAGAGTTGCGTCGCGTTGTCCCGTTCAAACATGTCCGGTTCAATGACGATCGATGTCGATTCGAAAGCCCCTTACGTCGACTCCTCACGCTTGCTGAAATGTTTTATGGAAGCGGCCTCGCGGCGCCCCGTTCCGGATGCCGAAGTGCAACGATTCTTGCCGTTGGCTCATCAGTCGCTAAAGTCGGGTAGGCCATTTGTCGACTCGATGTGTGTTGCTTACAAAGCCGTGTTGTGCTCGCCAGAATTCATCTGCTTGCAAGAGGAACCGGGACCGCTGGATGACTACGCTCTGGCGTCGAGATTGTCATACTTTTTAACGAATGCGGCACCCGATCAAGAATTGATCGAACTTGCGAATCGCGGCCAGCTTCACGAACCCGCTGTGTTGCGTTTACAGACGGAGCGATTGCTGAACAGTCCAAAGTCGGCGCAGTTCATCAATTCCTTTCTCGACTATTGGCTGGACCTTCGGAAGATAACCGGCGCGGCTCCGGACCCGATACTTTACGGCGACTACTATCTCGACGACTTACTCACCGAGTCCGCGCTTGAAGAGACGCAGGCATTCTTTAGTGAGCTGGTGCGAGAGAACTTACCGGCTCGAAACATTGTCGATTCCGATTTTGTGATGGTCAATGAACGACTGGCCAAGCTGTATGATCTGCCATTGTTTGAAGGGGTGAAAATTCGCCGTGTGTCATTACCACCGAATAGTCCGCGTGGAGGCATCATGACGCAAGCCAGTGTTCTCAAGGTCACCGCAGACGGGATCGCGACGTCCCCGGTACTTCGTGGTGCTTGGATCATGGAACGTATTGTCGGAAAACCTTCGCCACCACCGCCCAAGAACATTGTTGGCGTCGAACCTGATACTCGCGGCACGACTACGATTCGGCAGCAGTTGGCTAAACATCGTGAAGTCGATACGTGCGGGCTGTGTCACAAAGACATTGATCCACCTGGTTTTGCAATGGAAAGCTTCGATGTGGCGGGTGGCTGGCGAGATCGCTACCGCGCGACCAACGACAACAAAGGTCAAGCGGAACCAGGCATTGGTCATGGCGGACAAGCATTATTGTTTCACTATGCGCTGCCAGTCGACTCCAGCGGTGTCTTGCCGGACGGTCGACCGTTTGCCGATGCTCGCGAGTTCAAGCAACTACTGCTCACCGACGAGCCGCAAATTGCTCGCAATCTCGTTCAACAACTACTCATCTACGGAACTGGTACACCCATGTTATTCAGCGATCGCCAAGCGGTTGAAGATATTCTTGGTCGCGCTCGCGATTCAGAATTCGGGACCCGGTCACTTATTCATGAACTTATTCAAAGCGAACTTTTTCTTAGCAAATAAGCAGAACATTACAAGTAACTCGATATAGTACTATGCAGTGAGCGGCTAGCCGCCGGTTCCGGAATACACCGACAGCTAGCGCCTTGTCGCTCACTGCAACAACTTAACAAGGCGAATAACCATGACACAACGATCTAACACTCAGCGCAACACCGAACGAAAACTTCAGTCGCGAAGGGCGAACGCAAGACGTAAATTTTTGCAAGGCGTCGGCACGGTCATGGCGCTGCCGTT
>JBBQRC010000520.1:0-4530 GCA_038215215.1 Pirellulales bacterium | reverse complement strand
ATTGCTTCGAGTGCGTCGAAGGCTGGAAGTCGTTACAGTTTTCTGATCGCCAGCACTTACGCGGAGTACTGTCCGACGTTGAAAGAGAAACTGGGAGCCCAGTCGCGCGTACCGGACGGCGTGGAATCGATCATGGAAATTGTCATTAATGGCAGTGACTTGGCCGCAGTGGCCAAGGCCACGTATGCGGCCATCGACGCTGCCCTGGAAACACCTGGTTTGGTGCGCATTACTGCGGGCAATTATGGTGGACGCTTAGGGAAGAGTTTTATCTATTTGAATCCTGAGAAGCAGGGAGCCTAGTGCGATGGCGATTGAGACAACTTGCGCTGGTTGTGGTAAGACGTTAGCCGTCGGGGACGAATTCGCAGGGCGTCAAGCACGTTGTCCTGCCTGCGGACAAATCTACACAGTCCCCCTGACCCCAGTCGCAGGCCCCCTGACCCCAGCCGCAGGCCCCCTGACTCAGCCGGCTGCAGGCCCACCGGACCTGCCTGATCTGAGCAACACCAGTGATGCGTTCACCGGCTCGTCAGCCGATCGCCTCGGCTCGACATCCGCCGCGGCAGGGTCAACCGGCGCCGCCGCGCAGTTTTGGATGATCACACCCGAGCAAGCGCAATATGGTCCAGTAGATCGTGCCAATTTGAATCGCTGGTTTTCGGAGGGGCGCGTGGGTCCTGGTTACCAAATTCGGCAGGGTGAATTTGGGCCTTGGCAGTCGGCGGAGTATTTTCGCCCGCAAGCCAACCCAACTTCGGCCAATCCTTATGCCGCGACCAGCTCTTATCCAACCGGTCCCGCATCCACCCTCGGTGGTTATCTCAATGCAGACCAAAGCTCAACGGTCTTGGTGTTGGGCATTCTCGCCTGGTTCGTATGTCCCATTTGCGGATTGGTCGCTTGGATTATGGGACACAACGGACTGAAGGATATGGCCGCTGGCCGCATGGATCCCAGCAATCGCGGAATCATGCAAGCCGGCTATTACCTAGGAATGGCACAGATCATTTTGAGTTGCGTGTGTTGCGGTGGCTACTTCGTGGTGGCCGCTCTCTCGATAGTTGGTGGTGGAATGGGCGGCATGTAAAGTTACTCAGGCGGGGCCGATTATTTTTCGTCCAGCAATTCAACCGCGAGGAATTTTTCCCCTTCAAGCATGGACAGACTGGCGCCGCCACCGGTGCTAACGTGCGTCACTTGATCGGCAAATCCGAGTTGCTCAATGGCCGCAGCGCTGTCTCCACCGCCGATGATGCTGGTGGCATCACTGTCAGCAATCGCTTTGGCAACCGCTTTTGTGCCCGCATCAAACGGCGGCATCTCAAAGACTCCCATTGGCCCGTTCCAGACAACCGTCTTAGCACTCTTCAACAACTCGGCATAACGCCTCGCGGTGTCCGGACCAATGTCGTAGCCTTCCCAGCCATCGGGGATCTCACCAGCTTTGACTACCCGCCTATTGCAGTCCGAAGAAAATTGATCGCCGCAGTGTGTGTCGGTTGGCAACATGAGCTTGTTGCCTCCCTTGGCGATCAATTCCTTGGCCAGTTCCACGCGATCCCGTTCGACGCGACTGCCACCCACTTTGCCACCAAGTGCAAGTGAAAAAGTGTAAGCCATAGCGCCCCCGATGAGCACGTAGTCGCAAATGCCAAGCAGATTGTCGATAACTTTGATTTTGTCGCTGACCTTCGCGCCACCGAGAATGGCGATAAAGGGATGTTGTGGATCCGAAATCGTGTCGCTGAGATATTGGATTTCTTTGGCCACGAGGAAACCGACAACCTTTGGTTTATTCCCCATGGCTTGCGGGACGGCCACCATGGACGCATCGGTGCGATGGCAAGTTCCAAACGCATCGTTGCAATAAATGTCGGCCCAGCTTGCCAACTTGCTGGCAAATTCTGCGTCGCCGGACTTTTCGCCAGGATTGAAACGCACGTTCTCGAGTACCAACACATCGCCGTCATGGAGCGCCTTAACCTTAATGGCCGCGTCTTCACCCACTGTGTCAGTGGCGAAGGCGACTGGTTTGCCGAGCAACTCGGACAGCCGCACGGCCGCTGGCGCGAGCGTAAATTTTGGCTCGATCCCCTTCGGCTGCCCCAGATGGCTCATTAACACCAAGCGACCGCCGCGTTGCAAAACGGACTCAATGGACGGCAGGGCCATGCGAATGCGGCGATCGTCGGTAATCGCCCCTGTTTCGTCTTGCGGTACATTGAAGTCCACCCGCATTAACACGACTTTGCAGCGAGGATCGATGTCAGCGATAGATTTTTTAGCCATGTTCGTCTTCTAAGTGGAGAATAATCTGACAGGAGATAAACTGAGTAAATCGCAACTCGGACGGCGCACGTGCTTCCAGGGGCCTCGTGTCAGGGGGAACCCTGCGCGGTGTGGTTTAAAGCCGCCAAGACTGCGTTGACAAGCCGAAGCGGGCATCGCAGGCTCACACGCCAAGTGCGGGTGGGCGCAGCCTTTCGACGATGGCTCGCCTACCGCAGATTATCGAGACGAATCAGTGGCTGTCGAGGGTAGTGGTAGGCTTCCTGGATTACATTCGCCAAGCCGCAGTTGTTTGCACCACCGGTCGATTTTCGAAGGGCAAATGGAGTCAGTGCGACTGCGGGAACAGACAGCCCCGCGAACCGCCAATGCCCAGGGCTTGAGCGCGCGAAGTTGCGGAATCTGCTCAAATTTTAGGCTGCCAGCTAAGACCAGTCCACAATGGAATTCCTGAGCCGCCCTCCGTATCGCAGTCAATTCGGGAATGCTTAGCCAGTCGGTCAGACTGCGGCCATCTTTGGTGTAGGTATCGATCAATAAGAAGTGAGAACCAGCTTGCCGTGCGACGTCGAGCACTTGGCTGGGGTGTGGGGCAGCGCACGTAGGGTAATCCGCGTAAATGACCGGAATCAAGTGTCCTGCTTGCTTGGAAATCTGGTTGGCAAGCGTTAACAAGCGGTCGGACCAAGACCCCATCTCGCCGCAGCGGTGGGCTGAACAACAATGGCTTAAACCAACCTTTAGAAAAGGAAATAACGTTGCGTAGTCTGCCGTAACGCCGTCGTCCAAGTGCTGCAGTTCTCCCAGTGCTGCGCTCCGCTGCGGGTGATCACGGAGTTGCGAGGCAACGGCCTGTGCAACTTCTAGTTCGGCGCGGCCCAGAGCACCCGCCAGGGGCTCCTTAAGATCGATCCAGTCTACGCCGGCCCGCTCAGCGATGGCAGCTTCGGCAGCGTCGCGAATGCTGACCAACAATCGCGTCGGCTGCCGCTTGCTCGCGACCATTCCGTCTACCTCGACTTCACCATTTTCACAATCACATGTTACGGGAGTCATCGAGGCCGACGAAACTCCCTGGGCGGTCTGGGCCGCGCGAAAATTGTTCATAAGCGGAATTTCCCCGTCGTCTCCGTGGGCTTTCGAGTGCGAATCTTGAAAGCTTGCTTGGCAGTTAGCGGCCTGCCGAGTTTAATGGGCAAATCGCATGTCCCAGTATTGCAACCTGGGAGATGCCGCACCCATTGATACGTCATTCCGAAGAGCCCCAGTGGCCTTACGGTGTCCAAAACCCTAGCACGATTGCCAGCAGCGTGAAGTATACGCTAGTCCACGAAGATTCGCAGTTGCCGGAGCTAATGTCCGCCGTTGGGCAGGCCGATTTGGTCGGCTTCGACACGGAGTTTGTCGCCGAGGATTGCTACAGGCCAGACTTATGTCTGTTGCAGATTTCCACGCGCGAGCGGGTTTTTAACGTCGATCCCAAAGGAATTTCCAATCTGCAGCCTTTGTGGTCGCTGCTGGTTGAACCCTCGCGGACTATCGTTGTGCATGCTGGTCGCGAAGAAGTGCTTTTTGCGTATCGCGCCACCGGTCAAACCTTCTCACGGCTGTTTGATGTGCAACTGGCGCTGGGGCTGCTAGGGGGTGAATTTCCGGCATCTTATGGCAAGCTCCTACAACGTTTACTTGGTCAGAGCCTGGCTAAGGGTGAGACGCGAACCGACTGGCGGACACGCCCGCTGTCAACAGCTCAGCTCGAATACGCCGCCCTGGACGTCTTGCACCTACCCCAACTGTACGATTCCCTCAAGCAACAACTTGTTCACGCCGGACGGATGGAATGGTTGGAGGCCGAGGTTGCGCGCCGTCAGAAGAACCTGTTGTCGACTCAGTTGCTTGAAGGCTGGCCCCGAATCAGTGGCGTGCAATCCATGCACGGGAGACAGTTGAGCGTCATTCGCGAACTATGGCTGTGGCGGGAGCAACGTGCCGAGCAGCGGAATTTGCCCCCTCGCCGCGTGCTCCGCGATGATTTAATTGTCGAACTGGCTCGACGCGGCTCGGCCGACCCGAAGAAGATCGCCCACATCCGCGGCCTGCACTTCCCAGGTTTTCAGAAATTTATTCCCGAAATTGCGGGCGCAATCGAACTGGGCTTAACCAATCCGATTCCCGCTTCACCCTGGGTGGGCACGATGAAGCGACCGCGACCGCCCGCGTTGCTCCAGCAATTTCTCA
>JBBQRC010000519.1:0-4536 GCA_038215215.1 Pirellulales bacterium | reverse complement strand
GGGTTACCGCGCGGAAGACATCGTAAAATCATGTGCAACCTTTCGCAGCGGACGTCCGTCAGCCGTTGCCGAGAAACCGTGATCGACCATTACGACCGAGCCGTTAATTCCGCGCGCCTCTTCACTCACTAGAAAGCCGATGGCATTGGCCAAATCCATAGGGCTACACAGTTCCCCATCGGGCGTCATGGCCTCCCAATGGTTTTGTGTCTCCTGAGCTGCCGGGAACTTCGAAAGTAATTCCCCGTAGACCGGTCCGCCGGCGACGCAATTCACGCGGATGCCCATCGGTCCCAGCTCGCAGGCCAAGTAGCGTGTCATCGTCTCGATGGCTGCTTTCACTACACCTTGACTGCCTAGGCCATCGATGTAGCGAGCCGCACCAACGGCCGACAGCGTAATAATGGAGCCACCAGCCGCGCGCATCAGGCTGGAGGCTCTAACAGTGCATTGGTAGTGTCCCGAAACATTGGTTCGAAAGGCTCTTTCCCAGTCTTCGGAAGTCAGTTCCAGGAACGGGCCGATACGTCCGTCCGATGCATTGCAGACCAGCATGTCGAGCTGTCCGAACTGCTCTGCGGTCTGATCAAAAATACGATCGACATGAATCGGGTTGGCCACCGAGCCCCAGAGGTGAGTCGCCTGACCGCCTTGGGCAATGATCTCGGCCGTTGTGCGTTCGCCATGTTCACGGGAGTGAAACGAATTGACAATCACGTGAGCGCCTCGGGAGGCCAGCAAGCGTGCAATCGTGCGACCCACTCCGCGTCCCGATCCGGTCACCAAAGCAACCTGGCCTTCCAACGGCCTAGAGTTGCTTGATTTTGCAGTACTTTTGGAATCGAGTTTGGACGCAGCGGAAAGAACATGGGGAACGGCGGGCGAGCGCTGTTGATTGGCAGGCACGTCGCAGTTCTGGGCACAAGCCGCGTGAGCACGATCCATACGTTGCGTCGGCAGAGTCATTTGCGTCGGCTGTGCACCGCGACCACTGGCATTCAATAGGCCGTCAATCCACTGGGCGACTTCTTGGATCGTGCGAATGGATGGATCGCGACGCTCCGAGGCTAGATCGATTTTAAACTCATCCGCCAAAGCCAAGACAATCTCCAGGTTCTTGACCGAGTCAATTCCTAAATCGTTTTCCAGGTCTGCGTGGGCGGTTAGCAACTCGGATGGATACCGAGTCGTGGTGGCAATACAGGCGACGACGCGGTTTAGAGTATCTCTCATCATGAATGTCACCCCACAAAATACGAACCGATGAAACAAAAACTTCATGGCTCGCAAGCGGGGCGGCCTTGCGATACGTGTGAGCTGAATTGTAGCCATGGCAGTTCGCACTGCGAGCGTTTCGTTTGCTTGTTTTTCTGGCTTTCAGGCGTGTGGCTGTGGGTCCTAACACGCGTGCCGCGAGATTGGTTTCGCAAACCCTTGACGCGCTGGTGGGCTAGGCCGAACAGTCAATCTGAAGCATGCACGCGTTGGCGAAAGTTCGGCGAGAGTGCCCTGGCGTGAGCTGTCGAGCATTAAGAGTTGATGCTCAAATCAGCCAATGCTTACGTGGCGAAAGTCTTCCTTGAGTTGTCGACCGTTCGGAGAAGGAAATAACGCACTCACTGCGTCGGCCGCAATGGGTGGACTTCGATAGAATCCTTGATACTCGTCACAATCATGCGACTTGAGGAATTGCAGTTGCTGCTCTGTTTCGACTCCTTCCGCAATGACTTTTAGCCCCAATGATTTTGCCAACACGATGATGCTCGAAGCGATCACGCCGTCATCGGCTTGCGGTATGTCTTTCACGAACGCGCGGTCGATCTTAAGCCGATCTATTGGGAATTGCCTCAAGTAGGCCAGCGATGAATAGCCAGTTCCAAAGTCATCGATGCTGATACTTGCTCCAAGTTCTTTGATCTGATTGAGTTTGAAGACGGTTTGTTCGACATCGGAAATCAGCAAGCCCTCGGTGATTTCAAAATCAAGTTTGCGAGCATCCAAACCAAATTCCTGGATGGGGTCAGCAATGCTACGGTAGAAATCGGGATCAGCAAATTGAATCGCGCTCACGTTAATCGAGACTTCGATGTCGTATCCGGCCTGGATCCAGACGGCGAGTTGTTGGCACGCCTCGCGAATGATCCATTTACCGACAGGAATAATCTCCCGACTCTTCTCCAAAAGATGAATGAAACGGAACGGGGAGATGACTTCGACGTTATGTCGCCAACGTAGTAAGGCTTCGACTCCGATGACTTCTCCACTGTCCATATTGACCTGTGGTTGGTAGACCAGGAAGAATTCCTCACGTTCCAAAGCGCGTGAGAGTTTTGCCTGCAAAGTCCGATATTCAACCAGGCGATCGGTCATTTCCCTCGCGTAGCTCGCGTAACCTAGCTGTTTCTCTTTGGCGTGGAACATGGCGGTATCGGCAAAGGCCAAGAGGTCTTTGTCAGATGTGGCGTGATCAGGGTAGAGAGCGAAGCCGACGCTAGCGCCAAGTGGGAACTCTGTATCATCAAGGGCGTAGTGGTGAGTCAATAACTTGTTCAGACTATGAGCGATCTCGTTGGCTTGTGCAGCATCGCAGATGTCGGGATAGATGACGCAGAATTCATCACCCCCCATGCGCGATACGCTAGCGCATTGGCCAAAATCGCGATTGAGGCGAGCGCCGATTTCGACAAGTGCTGCGTCACCTACCGGATGCCCCAGCGTGTCATTAATCTCTTTGAATCCATCCATATCGATCAGGAACAAGGCGAAACGTTGTTGATGCTTACCGGCGTGTTCCACCGCCTCCTGGAGGTTTTCCTGGAAGCGAAAGCGATTCGTTAATCCCGTCAAGGAATCGGTTGTAGCCAAGACTTGCAGTCGGTCACTTTTAACTTGTAAGTCTTGACTTAGTTGAATCAGTTTCGAAGTGCGTTGGCGATAATATGCCTCGCCTTGCTGGCAACAAAAGTAAATGCAGCCGGCCACCCCCATGATCAATATCAACTCATCAAATCTGGATGTGCTGATCAAATTGGCCATGCCATGCACAGTGAGCGAATAGGCCAAAAAGGCGAGCAAGGTGATGACCAGCCAAGAAAATGCCGCGCGCACGCCAAACAGTTGTGAAGCGACCAAGATCGAAACTGGATAGAACAGCATCGTGCCCGCCATGGAAGGGTGGCTCAACGAAACCGCCAGCAGGCCGATTGCACTGGCGGCCAGGTTCAGATTCATGACCCTGCGAAAGTTCTGGTGCTTGCGGCAGGCCAAGATGATCACCATTACCACGAGACATTCCGCTACGCAGATCTGCGAGGCCAAGGGATAGCCTCGCTGCCACAAGAAAACAGCAAAGAAAATCCAGGTGAGCCACAGCACGACCACAAAGCGCCACAGACGCTGGGCGCGCAAGTAATCTGGGAGCGTCGATTCGACGAACAGCGCACTGGCTTCGGTCGGCTTTTTGCTCCAGCTGATCATGAAAGTGCCCCAAATACGAATGCCCCACGTGCCCCACGTACAGCATGAAACTGTAGGTCGTAATCGGCATGACACGAGAAATACCCGATATTTGGCGCAAAAGTGCCTTCTGATGAAGGTCTGTGACGCTTTTGACGGCTGACCATCGTTTGGTCAGTCGCTATCAACCAGCTTGGCTGACAAATCGACTTTCGACTGGCCGCGGCGTACGGTTAACTGCACGACATCGCCCACTTTTTGCTTTTCGAGCAAGCTGAGTAGGTCGTCGGGGGAGCGGACTGGCTGTTGATTAACCGCGGTAACGATATCGCCCAAGATGATACGCCCGAAGCGATCGCGGAGTGTTGGTCGCAGGCCGGCTGCCTCCGCGGTACTGTTGGGCTCGACATTGACCACCAAGACCCCGTCGACTCCCAATTGATCGGTGCGGGCGACGGTTATTTGAAGCGTTGGCTGGATCAACCGACCGTGTTGGATTAATTCGGGAACGTACCGACGTACGGTATCCACCGGAATGGCGAAACCAATCCCTGCGTACGCACCCGAAGGACTAAAAATGGCGGTGGTGATGCCGATGAGGCGGCCCGCGCTATCGAGCAAAGGGCCACCGCTGTTACCGGGATTGATGGCTGCATCGGTTTGCAATACATCATAGATTTTACGCCCCGTAACGGCATCAATTTCTCGCCCCAGTGCACTGATAACGCCCGTGGTTAACGTCTGATCCAGGCCGAACGGGTTGCCTATGGCTAAGCAGGTTTGGCCAACTTGGATATCTGCAGATGTGCCGATGGTAACCGGTCGCATCAACTCCAAGGGCGCGTCTACCTTGAGCACAGCAATATCTTTGTCGGGCGCGACGCCCACCAATTTTGCGGTCCAGGAAGACCGATCAGCTAAAGACACACTCGCGGTATCCGCGTCTTTGATGACGTGAAAATTGGTGACAATATGGCCCTCCGCATCCCACACAAAGCCGGATCCGGTACCGCTGGGTACTTCCTGCAGGTTTCGCGAAAAACTGCTGCGGGCAAGCGTATTGGTGGTAATGTGCACCAC
>JBBQRC010000518.1:0-4540 GCA_038215215.1 Pirellulales bacterium | reverse complement strand
AGCAGGAGTTTTTAATCAAGCGAGGCGAAACGGTGGTTGCGACGATCAAACGGGTGAACCGAACCTCGATGGGGGATGCTGCGACATCGGCACTCGACAATTCCAAAATCAACAGCTCCGAAAACACGGGCGCAACCACCTCGTCTCCAGTTGCAGTCGATGAACCAACCTACAACCTAGTCGGTTACAGGGAGTGGCTGCACATACTCGCGGCTGACACCAGCGAGGAAAAGCAGACTGAAGCGTTCATCGCAATTTCAGCCATCTCCACCAAGCACTCAATCGTCGACGCCCGGCCAGTGATTGTCGACGCATTGCGTGCCTGCAGCAAGGTATCAAGTGGTGCGCTTGGTGTCGGTTTTAACACGCTACAGCGGACGTTCAATGAACTAACTGAGTTCTACAAGTTTCTGGCTGACGAGCTCCGTAATGGCGACGCTGAATGGCAGATGCTCCTGCTGCAGCTTTTTCCAACTGCCCTTGATGAGACATCGCAGCCAATGATTCGTGAAGCCATGCGAATATTCACTAAGAACGATGGGGGGAACTCGCGAGTCATTGAGGAGTCTGCAGTCTACTTGTGCAATTGCCTCCTAGATACAAAGGAAAACAGTGAATTTCATCGCGAGGTGACGGGAGTGCTTGCGAAGGCTAATCTCCCACCTGAGTTTTGGTATCGGTGGAACCAAACGGATCAAATGAACAAGGCTGGCGTACTCGCCGATCTAATTGCGGGAAGTGCGATAAAAGTAGTCACCGACGCTAAGTCAACCCCTGAACAGATGCTGCGTGCATTGCGTGTTCTTACATTGTACCAACAGCCGCTGCCGGACGTTGCGTGGATTGATCGCTACGCAAATACACTGCTGAATGACGCAAATCGATTCAAAGCGGTCTACCAATTAAGCAGTAGTATTTCCGGGCGCGCTGCTCTTCAGCCTAGACACGTTGACCCTCAGCAAGCTAAGTTCTTAGCGGAGATGCCACTATTATTTGCCACGACCATGAGGTTCCAAGAAAAGTACTTTTACTTCGAGGGCGGCTTGCCTCAGCGGTTGGAGGTAATCGACCTGCTAAACGTGATTTCGGAGCACGATCTAGTGGCTCAGATGAAACCGCTTATTCTTCGCATCAAACAAGCCGCTCACAGTAGCGAACCGGAGCTCAAATTTCAAAAGAGCCCGAATGTCCAGGACATCGTACACTACGATGCAAATCTTTTGAGTCTTCGAGGGATCCCTGAAGACAAACGAACACTGGCAGTGATCGCATGCGCGGCTGATCTTCTATTAAATCAGGGGGGAATGGCGGGTGAAGGCGCTGCGAAACCGTCGGCGAGCGTGCCCAGCGGACCGGATTTCCCGGATTTACAACCCCCGTCACTCGACCAACCTAGTACGCGTAGCACAGCGGGTGCGTCGCGTGCAAATGGGGCTGCAAGTATTGTTGCAACAGTCTCTACGGAACCGTTTTACAATGGTCGCACGCTCCCGCAGTGGCTCGAAATCTTGGAACGCGATCGCGATCGAGCGGCCCGCCTGACAGCGATGAAGGCCATTCGCGAACTAACTCCAAAAACCGAAACTCAGCAGATTACGGAACGCTTGGTCGCGCTCGCGCGGCAATCGAACGCGGACGAATGGAGTGACTTCGCCACGGTGGTCGAGGTGGTTAAATTCGGCGGACGTAAAAGTAGTACTGCCACGCTCGATTCATCGTTGATTAATTTGTTGATTAGTTTGAATAGCCCAGAGTGGTTTCATGACTTTCTAGTCAAGGATCTGCTGGTCGGTGACGATGTTTGGACGGCGCGCTGGTTAGCGGCCTTGCTCAAGACTCAGAAACCTTCGCGCGAAACGGATAGCGCTGTCATTTTTAAACACTACCAGGACAAGCGAGCCTTCGATGCGCTGGGTTCAAATTCTGCCTGGCTGGCCGAAGCCTGGCTCCTCCTGCACTTAACTTCGAGCGAAGCGATAGCCAGCGAAAATGTCGCGCAAGTCATCGAACTGATCGCGCAACAGCCACAGCTTGGGAAAATGGTCGTTCTGCAAATCGATGCCGAGATCGAAACGCGTTTCGGATCGAACAGCAATTCACCCATCGGACCCACCATAAATCGTTCGCAAGTCATCGTGGAAGAGGCGATTGCAAAGGTTGCGAAAACGGTCCTGCAGGACGATGAGTCAAGCCCCGAAGCGGTCGCTCGGGCGGCCAGTCGATTAGCGTCGACGACAGAGATTGTGGATGGCTGGAGACCAGAACTGCTGGAAGTTATTCGCAAACGGTTATCCGCTTTGGCTGCGGACCACAAGCGACTGATCACAACGCTCCCCATTGAACCGAAGCTCAGTCGACCAAGTTCGCAGTTGTTTGCGCTCCAGGGTACCTCGATCCCTGTTGTTAATCGCTTCGCTGCTGCCCCACGTGATGCCCCGCAAGCTCAACAAACTAGATTACAGGCCCGCCTACCTGGTTTGGTTCCGCCCTACATCGAATCGGAATGCTTGGCCCTGATTGCGTTAATGATGCGCTTCAACGCTGCAGCGGAGTGTGAGCCAGAACTCGTCGCGATTGCCGAGCAGACCTGGGCGGAGTTTGATTCTCTGATAACTCAGGCAGGTGTTCAGGACATGCGAGCACCAGCCATGTTATGGCCCTATCGGCTCCAAAAGGCCGGCGAACCTTGGACGTCGCTATCTTCGGAAACCTGGTTGGGGTGGGCCATTCATCGAACTCTATACGAATACTCTGCCAAAAAGGATCAGCAGCTCCCGCAACTCACCGGTGTAATTCTGCGAACTCAATTGAAGCTCTCGTTTACGCAAATGGATCGTGATCATGATGGTAAGATCGGATTCGCAGAGTTTGGGCAACCGGAATCAGCTTCGGCGGATGCGAACAACGATGGCAGCCTCGACTTTGACGAGTACTTTGCGCTTTTCAAACAAATGGAAGCACGTGTTAAAAGTGAACGTGCCAAAAGCGAAGAGAACGTCCCGCTGTCGTCTTTAGAGTGGGCACAGCGACAGGTTGCGAAATACGATCGGAACGACGACGGCAAATTGTCCACGGACGAGTGCAATGCAATGATCATCAAACTCAACGGCGCCGATACCGACGGCGATGGCTTCGTAACGGCCGAGGAGTACGCTGCATTTCGCGGCGGACGTTAATGGCTCCTGCAGTTCACTGTAGACCGTGAATGATAGTACGAATGGGTCGTTGGTCGGATGTCTTTTCATTATCCGGAAAATCGCCTTCACGAACGATGACTTCCGCAGTGACAAGCCACTTTTTAGCTGGTCCCGTTGTAAATACAAAATCAAGCATTGAATTGGGATAGTCATCCTGGCCATCGCGATTGCGATCTGCCCAGTTGGTGTCGATCAATTCCTTGGGCTCAATCCACTTCCAGGTCCCATCGGCGAGAAAGATATCGAAGGCTGCATTGCCATTACGGGTGGGAATGTCATAGTCTAAGTTGTAGCCTCCGACGGCAATCACGGGCAGAGTTTGCGTGCGCGCCCATTCGACCAACAATTGCGATTGCGTATTCCGCAGTTCAGCGCTGCCGCGGGCAAGATGATTGGTCATGATCTTTAACTCTTTTCCATTGGACTTCAGTCGCAGGTGAGCGACCAGCGGCGCGGCTTGTACACCTGGAGCGAATAACTTTCCGTCTACTTCCTTTATTTCCAGCGTTTCGATCTTGTCGAATTTCGCTGGGTCCCAAGCGATCAGCAACCGTGCACCACCCCCGCTTTCGCCAATCATGAATGAATCCGCTCCCCAACGCTCAGCAAACTTATGAGCTGACTCCTGCGGTACCTCACTCAGGGCAACAACATCGAAGGGCTCAAGTTCCTTAAGTTGCCCCATGATCGTCGGCACGTCGCTGCCGCCAATTTCGATGTTCCACGCCAAGATTGTGACAGCGTGTTTGTCCTCCAGAGAAACCTGCCCCACTGCAAGCGAAGATGTAGCGACTGAAATGAATAATAAATAAAAAGCACGCCAGCCCATGATGCCAAAAAGTTTCATTTGTTTGCCGATCAAAATACGAGGCTTCGAGAGTTAACGTTGAAAATAAAGCAAAGGACTCGTTGGGGTAAGCATGTGCCGGGCCGCTGGTGCGTGAGGGCGCATGATACCGTGAATCGACTGATCTCTCCATCGACCGTTTAGCTGATCAGCCATTGCTCCACCGACACGGGGTCGGTGGAGGCGAGCTGTGCGTGGCGGTTCGTCTAGTATCCGGTGAGGCTTCCATCGTCACGGGGCCGGGTGGAGGCGTGGGATGTGAGTGGCGACGTTTTAGCTGATCAGTCTTTGCTCCACCGACACTGGGTCGGTGGAGGCGATCGGTGCGAGGCTGTTTCGTCTAGCGTCCGGTCAGGCTTCCATCGACACGGGGCCGGGTGGAGGCGTGAGGTGTGAGTGGCGACGTTTTAGCTGATCAGCCATTGCTCCACCGACAATGGGGTCGGTGGAGGTGAGCGGTGCGCGGCTGTTTCGTCTAGCGTGCGGTGAGGCTTCC
>JBBQRC010000517.1:0-4545 GCA_038215215.1 Pirellulales bacterium | reverse complement strand
CACAGGTGTAGACGCGAATTGCGTGGCCGTTTAGGTGGGTCAGTAGTCTGTATTGGCGAATTAAGCCTAGATCTTCCAGGAAGGTTCGTGCGTCCCGATTTTACATGAGAATGATGCCCAAGTCAAAGTGGGAATCGACTGTCTCCCGCGGGGGCCAGGGGGGGGTAGATGACCACAACCAATTGTCCTCTGGGGAGAATGGCGAGGCATAATCTAGTGAGGAAGCATGCAAATGTAGCGACTCGGTTGACTTTGCGATTGTCATCGCCGACATTAACAGGCCATTTGCACGGTGGGTTCCGCTAGGCGGGTGTAGTTCAGTGGTAGAACATCAGCTTCCCAAGCTGAATACGAGGGTTCGATTCCCTTCACCCGCTCCTTTGATGCCAGCACTAGTTACTGCCGCAGGGCTACTGCTGCAGGGCGACAGGATGCTGGACATCTCTGATATTATCCCCATCAGACACTGCTTGACCCACAAAGGAATTTCTGTGGAGTGCCGAATCTGAACCCGAATCTAAACGCATATCCAATGGCGAATTGAAAGGCTTTAATGATGCTGGTTAGCACTGCATGCAGGCGGCATTTCCCGTTTCTTACCCGAATTTCGCTAGCCATCGTGGCAGCTTGCTTTGTTGGCAAGAATTGTACCGGCGAACAGTTTGTCTTGTTCGACGTCACCTTTGACTACAGCAAAGAAGACGCAGACAACTCCAAGCCTAGCAAGTCTCACTTTTATGTAAAAAGTAAGATGCTCAACGAGAATCGTCCCTCGAATTGGACTTCGCCGATCGACTACCGCAACGGTTCGGTCCACATTCGCTTGGAGGTCATCGACAAACCGGCAGGTGACGAGCCAACAACTTGGAGCATCTGTTACATTCCCAACAAGGGTCAAAAGAACGGTTACGGTTGTCTCGGTACCGACGTTTATCGGACGGCTGGCATTTATGAAAAAGATGTCTCAATGAAAACGTTTTGGGAAAACGATTCGATCGTATGGACGGATGGAATCAAGCAGATGGATCTCGTCATTAAGGATAACAGCGGTGGCTCCGGACATGCCCACAAGCGAGCTGATCATGAAAAGTTCTTTCCGACCATGGTCAGACTGACACTCATACAGGTCTCAGCCGGCTCGAAGTACGATCCCGTACTAGTCGCCAAGATGTTTAATAGGTAAGTCGCCGTCGACATAAGTCGCAGTCGATGGGAATGTTCCGCGGGGTCAAACTCGATTAACATAAGTGCTCGCCGAGGCGGACGGCGGTCCTTCAATATGATCCTATTCTAAAGCAACTTCTTCATAGCGTCAGCCATCGCTTCGCCGATAAGGTAATAGGTCTCCGCGTTGCTGTTCCAGTGATATCCTTGCCCGCTAGGCGAATCCTCCTGCGAGCGCCAAAAAGCCTTCGTTCCCACACAGGCGACGTTGCCTTTAAACTCAGCCAATTCAGCCACGGCAGCCTGGGCTCGCATTAGCGACAGTGCGCGCGGATGTTTTTCGTCGGGCCCTGTCATACCGGTTTCCGCGATCACAAACGGCAAGCCGGGCACGCCCAAATCTTGACGCATGTCACGAATGAAATTGGCCATGTTTGCTTCGTATTCGGTGTTAAACTTATCGCTGATGCGATCATTCCACCCCTGATGCCAGCCGAATCCAGCCAGTTCGTAGCGACCATCCGAGCCAGGCACCAACTCCATGATTCGCGCCAACGCAGCCTTCGTCAGCGACAACGTCTCGCGGTAATACTTACCAACCATGTTTGGGTCTGCAGCGATTGCGGCATCTTGCTTCTCACCTAGCGAATAGGGAATTTTGCCCGAGCTGGGTGGCCGAAAATCAACTGCTAGACTTTTCCCTCCCCAAGCGCATTTGATCAGCAGCACCGGCTCCTCGAAGTACTCGCCGACCATCCACCCAAATGCCAATTCAGGGCCAATGCGATCTGGCTTGGGACCGTAGCCAACTGTTAAGGCTCCCTGCCGCTCGAGATAGGATATCCACACATCGTCGCGGACAACCCACTGCCCGTTCTTTTCCTGCAGATGTGCAAATCGCGATGCCGTGGTGGGATCTTTGACAAGATACTCAAGGCTTCCCTTGCCAGCGTTACGCTTGGGATCGGCCGCAATCATCCCTTGCCCCTCCATGTTGGACTGCCCAGCCAAGATGAACACTTTCACTGGTTTTGCGGGCGGCGCCGTGGCCTCGCAGTCGACCGATCTGTCCCCCCGCACTACCATCGCTGCTGCACTTGGCAGTGATTTTAAACCTAGCGTGTTAACAGCGATGATTCGATATTCATGCTGCTGGTCAGCCTCCGCCTCGGTGTCAGTAAACTGCATTTGTACAAGTGGTTGTGTCGGAGTATCACTGTACTGCAGATTTTGGAATAGCGGACGACCAAATGGATTTTTAGCTTGCTCGGGTACATTAGCCAGGAACCGCCCGTCCCGTTCGACAACAAAACTTGCCAGCCCACTTTCGAGATCCGCGTCGGCCTCCCAGCTCAAGGTCTTACCCGACAGGCGAACATCCGTTGGTGAGGGGGGAACTGATGTGTCAGTCACGGCAGAGTCTGTCACGTATTGCATCCAGGCCTGCGCGACGGCCGCGTTGGGGAGCCAAGCGGCTTTTAAGGGATCGCCAACGAAGCTCTTCACGGCGACCGCTTCTGGACCATTAATCGGGGCCAGCCAGGCGGGCTCGGCTGGCATTTCAATCAGCGACGTAGGCTCGCCCTGCGTCAGACGGGCAGTGAGGCAGGCGTCGAGCCACGGAATCGCCAAGTAACGTTGATTACCGCACTCGTGCGCCGTTAGCGGATCAATGGCGACACCAATCAGTCCGCCTTGACCGCGAACCGCGTTAAAAAATGCTTCGTTGGCAGGCCATACGCCCGCAAAACGCCCATCTTTGACGCTGACACCTTCTTGGGTGCCTAAATTACACATCATGGGGACCTGAAGCGCCGCAGTCGTCAGACCATGCGGCTTGATCGCTACTCGCGCTGGATCCGCCTGCAGCAACGGAACTCCGGAGCGTAACCAGGCTGCGATCACGCGTTCGGGATGCAACAGCACCATGCCACCCGCCCAATGTCCACCACCACTGTGTCCCCACAATGCCCATGGTACGCGGGCCAATTCCGAATGACCTGACTGTGTCCCCAGATCAACCAGCCCCTGTTGAAATGCAATGCTCGATCCGTTTCGAGGATCACACCACATCTGACAGTCGGCAGCTTCCGGTTGCTCGTAAGCAGGAGACAGCAGGGCGCAAGCATGCTTTTTGGCCAATGCTTGCCAGTGCAAATCGTAAGCACCCGTCAAACCGGACTTGCAAGAGCCTTCTCCACACCCGTGCTGATGCACAACCACGCCGCGCAGCAGTTTCACATTTGGCGGAATCCACACGGTGTAATTGACTGCGTACTGAAGTTCCCCAGTTTGCGTAGACGCCTCGTACCGCACGCGATAAAAGGGCGGCTCGGCGGCAGGAAAAACGTCATAGGGTGGCTGTTGAGCCAGCAAGGCCGTCGGCAGCAGCAGCATTACGCCTAGCCAACATGCGCAGGCGATTACGGTCGTATATTTCATCTACCTTACTCCTGAATGGTTTTGGGAGTTCCATTCTAACAGTAAATAACCAAGCCGGCGCACTGTTTCAATGCGCTTCCGCCCAACCGAGTTTTAGCGGTCACAGCGTTCGACGCGTCCGTCATGGAGGCGAGAGATACCGCTCAATATCCGAAATGAGCAGCCGCATGCAATTTGGCTTGTTCGTCTTCCGTTAAGCCGTCAATGAGGACTTCATCGAAAGAGTGGTCTCGGGTCAAATGTGTCCAATACGTCATGCCGTTGACCCCTGCCTCGGGAACTTTGATTCGTTTAAGCCATATTCGCAGCTCCGTTGCGTTCAGTTTTCGCAGCCATTTGCTGGGGGGACGACCGTGTCGGGAGCGGCGCTCCGCAGAGGGCTGCCCATCCTCATCTCCATCAACCGCGAAGAGAGCCTCGGTCGCCGATTCCATCGTCCCGCCAGCTCTCAGTTCCTCTGGCACCAAGTCATCGCTGAGGTAACCGGTTGCCCCCGCGTAGCGCTCACCAGTCAGCCTGTTGATGGGCGTGGTGATTCCCGTCACACTCCAGCGGCCATCAAAAAAGTTCTCCCGCTCAAACCAGCTCCAATCGCTATTCTCCGATGCAGTCCAATGTTCTGGCCTTTCAATACCATTGGCGATCGGCTTTGAGGTTTGGCTAGCGGGCATCGAGGCAGCAGCCAAGTCATCGAGGACATTGGCCTGTAAGCGTTCTGAAAGGCTAAATAACCCCAGTCCAAAATAGAAAGCAAATTTGCGTCGCGTTGAGCGGAGCATATCTTATTCGCCATTGCGGGTAACTGCGTTTTTTCGCAGCGTGGGACGGTCGTAGGCCTGAAACAACGGCCTTTGCACCGCTCTTCAATACCCCTAAAAATAGCTTGAAATACGCGTTCCCAGAGCCGTTAGCCCGACGGTTGTGCTCCCATTCCTAATG
>JBBQRC010000516.1:0-4549 GCA_038215215.1 Pirellulales bacterium | reverse complement strand
CTTGTGGTTGGAGCAAGTATAGCGACTGCGGCGGCCGTTTCGGCGGCGGGCATCATTGGATTCATTGGGCTGATCGCGCCGCATATCGCTCGCTGGAGCGTTGGGCCACGTCATGCGTGGTTGATACCGATGAGCGCCTGCACCGGGGCAACCATTTTGATCTTTGCAGACGCGATCGCTCGGACCATCGTTGCGCCAACAGAATTGCCAGTCGGAACCATCACAGCACTGCTTGGTTGCCCGTTTTTCCTCGGCCTGCTACTCTATCGCCCACGATCTTGCGAGCTTGCGGGAGAAACCGCATGACTCACTTGGTTGCTGATCAGTTGAAATTCAGATATTCCGATCGCATGATCGTCGACGGAGTTTCGTTGGATCTGCGAGCTGGTGAGATGCTGGTTTTGCTGGGTGCCAATGGGGCTGGTAAAACGACGCTGTTGAGGTTGATCGCGCGGCACCTAAAGCCTGACTCGGGAACGGTCTCGCTCGATGAGTCGGATGTCGCGAATTGGTCGCGACGAAAATTTGCACAGCAGATCGCATTGATGCCCCAGCATGAGAATCGAGGCTCGATGCTAACTGTCATCGATGTCGTGTCACTAGGCCGTATGCCGCATTGCGGTTGGTGGACTCCGTTATCTAAGCTCGATCAAGAGCGTATCGACGATGCTCTTGCGTCTACCGGACTGGGGGCACTTCGCGAGCGAGCAATCACGGAACTTTCCGGTGGGGAATGGCGGCGCATGATCCTGGCGAGGGCGATTGCTCAAGACGCTTCGGTCTTGATGTTGGACGAACCGATCGCAGGACTCGATTTGAAGTATCAATATGAAGTGCTCGATCAAGTTCGGCAGCTCACGAAGCGAAATCAACTCGTCACCGTTGTCACGCTCCACGATTTGAATATGGCGGCGATGTTCGCGGATCGTGTCGCCATCCTCTGCGGAAACAAGCTGCTCGCAATGGGTAGTGCTGAAGAAGTTTTGCAAAGCGATTTGATCCGGCAAGCCTTTGATGTCGAAGTCAGTGTGGTTAGGCATCCCTCGCTCGGTACTCCACTCATCATACCGCTTCACCATGCTGCCAAGTTAGGTTTCGATGAGCGCAGCACCGAGAAGTTGCCTGCGAGGGACAAAGATGATTGAACACGTGCCTGCTGCCGCGCTCCTGGCCGCTCTGATCGCAGATTGGCAGTTCGGAGAGCCGCCCAATCGGCTGCATCCGGTGGTGGCGATGGGTAATTGGATCGGCTTGACCCGCCGCCAGGGATTCAAATTCCGTAGCAACGCGGCACGCTTTTGCATCGGCCTGGCATCGCTGCTACTTGGAATGTTCGTGAGCGGCGCGATCGGCTGGGGGATTGAACGCGTTTCGCGGCAGACGCCGTTTTTCATGGCTGTGTTGATTCAAGCGACCGTCCTGAAGTGTTCGTTTAGCGTTCGCTCGCTAGCGACCGCCGCCGCATCGGTCGCGTCGGCGCTGCATGGGAACGATTTGCCGTTGGCGCGTCAGCGACTAGCTTTCCATCTGGTCAGTCGCGATGTTTCGAAGCTCGACGAGAGTTCGGTTGCTGCTGCTGCGATTGAATCCGTGGCGGAGAACACGAGCGACTCGTTCATTGCACCCCTAATTTTCTTCGCGGTTGCCGGACTCCCCGGGGCGCTGGTGTATCGATATGTCAACACCTGCGACGCCATGTTGGGCTATCGTACGCCGGACTTAGAATGGATCGGTAAACCTGCCGCGAGGATGGATGATTTGCTCAATCTAATTCCCGCGCGATGGACTGCCGCTCTGATGTTGCTGGTCGGCACAGCTTGCAAATGCAACAATCGACGAGAGGCAATCAAAGTGTGGTGGCGCGACCATCGATTGACCTCCAGTCCAAATGCTGGGCACCCGATGAGTGCAGCGGCTGGCGTGTTAGGTGTTGTGCTCGAAAAACACGATCACTATCGACTGGGGTACGGCCAGCCACTTCCGACCGTTGCTTCGATAATTGCTGTAAATTCCTTGTTATACCGGACCGTAATGGCAGGCACCTTGGTTGCAATAGTCTGGCTAATTTGGGTTGCAACCCTGCATTCCATCAACTGGAATACCGCGGGAACTTTTAGCGGGGTGCTGTTACTGGTGGTCATTGGAGGCTGGATGCAGAATCGACGTTTATCCTCCAAGCACGAAGGGTAAACAAACATGGACCTAGTTCAGACTGTCAAACCGCGAGTCGTCGTTCCCAATGTTCACGGCGGGATCGATTTTGAAGAGTTGAATCGATTGGGAATTAGGTCAGAGGATGTGATTGACTTCAGTTCGAACGTCCTCCCGAATGGTCCCTCGCCGAGTGTTGTGCGCGCAATCCGGAGCGCCGACTTTGCGAGGTACCCGGATCGAGAGTGCCTCGAGCTTCGGCGGGTGATCGCTGATCGCTATGGAGTGTCGAGCGAGGACATTATCGTCGGCAACGGTTGCTGCGAATTGATTCAGAGCGTAGCCATGGCAGGCATTCGACCCGGCGATCTGGTGATAGTTGTGGGACCGACCTTTTCGGAATATGAACGAGCTTCCCGAATTGCTGGTGGCGAGGTTATTCGCTGTAACGCAAACGCAGACAATGATTTCGCGTTTCCCGTCGAGCAGATCGAGCAAATGTTAACTTCACGGTCCGTGAGGCTGGTTTGGATCTGCAACCCCAACAATCCAACCGGACAATCGATTTCAAGAGAAGTCATGCTCAATTGGATCGCGAGTTATCCGCAAACGCGATTCGTGGTCGATGAAGCCTACATCGAATTCTCCCGTAAAACGGAATCACTGATTCATAGCGAGGCGTTGAATTTGATCGTCCTGCGGTCGATGACTAAGGCGTTCGCGATCGCTGGATTGCGTCTGGGCTACGCTGTCATCCGCGGCGCGCTGCGTACTGAGGTCCAAAATCGTTGCATTCCTTGGTCAGTGAATACGTTGGCGCAAGTGGCTGGTGTCGTGGCACTACAGGATTTCGAATATTACGAAGCAGCTATGCAGCGCTTGGACGAAGCGAAGGGTTTGTTGTTGAGGCAACTCAGCGAGGATGGTTTTGAAGTCATTCCGAGCGAAACCGCATTTTTCTTGCTACGTGCCGCAGACGCGCCGAGTCTGCGCCAAAGGCTGTTGAAAAGAGGTATCTTGATCAGGGATTGCAAATCATTTGGGCTCAACGAATTTGTGCGGATTGCCGTGGGGACGAAAGAGCAAAACGCCGTGTTGATCGCGGGATTATCCAATCGACCAGCCAAATCGACTCTGCGGCGCAGTTCGACTTGGGATCACACATTTTGCGATCAACTACGTCATCTTTTCAAGCTGCGCCGCGATGTTCGTCGGTTTCGTAGCGACCCACTTGCGGCGGGAACTATGCGTCGATTGTTGGAAGCCGCATGCATGGCGCCGTCGGTTGGGCTTTCACAACCTTGGCGTTTCGTGTCGGTCAAATCGGTCACCTGCCGTGAAGCAGTGATCGCCGAATTCGAATCCGAGAATGAACTTGCCGCTGCCAAGTATGATAATGAGACGCAGGCCGCATATCGTAAGCTAAAGCTGGCCGGGCTTAGAGAAGCGCCTGAGCACTTGACTATTTTCCTCGAGCGTAACACGGAAACAGGCCGTGGATTGGGGCGCGCAACGATGCCGGAGTCCGTAGCCTATTCCGTCGTTGCATCGATTCAGAATTTTTGGCTGGCAGCACGCGCTGAGGGAATCGGCGTGGGTTGGGTTTCGATTCTCCGTCCTGAGCGACTATCGTCCATTTTAGACATCGATGAGCGATGGCAATTGATTGCATATCTTTGCGTCGGCTTTCCTCTGGAGGGACATGAGAGCGTACCCGCGTTGGAGCTGGCTGGTTGGGAAACGCGGCGAAGTCTGGAGCAGGATTGGATCGAAAGATAATGACCGGTGATAACACACTTGAAAATCAGATTGCCAAGCGTCTTGCAAGCCTGTGCAAACCCTCTGGCAGCTTGGGTGAGTTGGAGCGCGTCGCTGCCCGCCTGTGCGAGATACAGAAGTCGTTGGTGCCTGTTACGCGGCCAAGACATGTGACAATCTTCGCGGCCGATCATGGAGTCACATGCGAGGGCGTTACTGCCTGGCCCAGCTCTGTGACCGGTGCGGTGGTTAATGTCATGCAGCGAGGGCGTTCTGCAAGCGGCGTTTTTGCCAGCGAGCTCAAGTGCAGCTATGAAGTGGTGGATGTGGGTTTGATTGCGGCAATTGAAGTAGCTGATTCGCCTGTCATCAATGCAGCGCAGCGGCGTGGTACTGGAAACATTCTCCACGTACGTGCCATGAGTGATGCCGAGTACGAACATGTTTGGAGTGCAGGAGCGACGCGAGCGCGAATGGCGTGTGAGGCGGGTAATGTGTTGTTAATCGGCGGGGAAATGGGAATTGGCAATACCACATCGGCAAGCTGTTTGATCGGCCTGTTCACGGATTGCGAAGTCGATACGATTGTTGGCTGTGGAGCGGGCATCGACGAGGACGCGTTGATCCGTAAGCGGCAAGT
>JBBQRC010000515.1:0-4551 GCA_038215215.1 Pirellulales bacterium | reverse complement strand
ATACAGCCCGATGGCAGCCGCGTACCACACGAGTGCAGTGGGCATTAATTCATCTTCACTCACTGAAAACATGGTGCAACCGACCATCAAGATATTGAGCGTGCGACACAGGCCCATCAATATCGGCCCAATAAAAGTTCGCTTTAGCACCGAGTTGTAACTGCGCACGGCCAGCGACAGGACAGCAGCAGAGGCAAAAGCGGCTCCCATCCAGAGACTTTGCGAAGGATGAAAACTGGTTACTACTAAAATCAATAGAGGACCCACGATCAACATGCCGTTTGCGATGTGCCCGGCAATCACCGGTGAGATGCGTCCGGCGGGGAGCGGGCGACTGGGTCGAAACTGCCGATCCTCTTCCAGGTCTACGACATCGTTCAGAATCATCCCCGCCCAGTATGCGCAGAATGAGGCGAGCAAGGTCAGCGCGAAGGCTGTTATGGGCTGCAGCAAGCTGCCGACCACCAGTGCTGCAGCCACTGTATCGGAGACCAGCGTGAAGGAGTTTGGGAGTCGAACGAGCTGTCCCCAATCGCGCAACGTCCCCCACTGCAGTTCGTCAATCTCTGCTTCCGCGCGACTTGACTGATCCTCACTCGTCGTACTATCCACTTCCACCTCCGTGTTCAGGAACAACTACTTGGTCGCTTCGATTTCCTTGGCGAGCCCAACATCAACTGCCGTGCGCACTCCTCGCCCCTCATCCACCCGCGCGTCAACATCTTGTTGAATGTACTCATGATCGATTTCCCAGAATTTCTTGATCATTTCCGCATCGATCGGCTGAAAGGAACGAAAAACGCGAAAGCCAACGCCGCGGGCGGGATCATTGGTATACCACCAAGGGCTAAGCGGCACGTTGGGATCTTCGGACTTCCATTCTTCGTCAGCGGATGTCAATTTGGCCGCACTACGAACCAATTCGGCCTCATCCTGGAAGCTGCCGCCACGCGCCACGCGATTCTCCGCCGAGTCTGGCCAATGAACGACTTCCAAAAACGACAGTGGTTGGGTTTTGTTTGCAAAGGCTGAGTAGCCGTCCTCGGCATAGCCTTCGATCGTCCATTCCATCACATTTCCGTGCATATCGTACAGTCCAAACGCGTTCGGCTTTTTGGTGCCAATGCGATGGGGCGCTGCGTCGGAATTCCCGGCATACCAAGCGTATTCGTCGAGTTGGCTGGCGTCCGCACCAAAGCCATAAGCAGTCGTGGAGCCGGCGCGGCAGGCATATTCCCACTCCGCCTCGGTAGGCAAGCGGTATTGATCCCCGGTTAGTTTGCTGAGCCACTTCGTGTACTGCTTAGCCGCATATTGGGTCATAGTGACCGCAGGCAATTCGTTGTCCTCACCGAACTCGAAGGTGAAGCTTGGATCGTAAAGTTCGGTGGGAGCGGTGACCGCGTCGACCGCATTTTGATCGTTGACTTTGCGAATTCCTTGTGAGGCCAGCGATTTGAAGAGTCGATACATCGACATGAACAGCTTGTATTCTTCCCAAGAAGTCTCGTGCTTGGCGACCCACATCGGCCCCACTTCTATCTTGACTTGAGGCCCCTCGTCATCCTTGTGTCCCGGTTCATCGCCAGGGCTCCCCAAGTTCACCTCGCCACCGGGAATCGGCAGCATGTCAAATTTGACCTCGGTTCCTGGGATGGTTAATGTGTACGGCACCAAGTAGCCCCCCTCCACTTGTACGGAAGGTCCCTTCTCGGGCTTGGTGGGAGAAAAACCAGCAGGTCCGCGCTGCGGTTCCTGGCCGACCGACGCTGTACTAAAAATTCCCGCCAAGGCCATGATGGCCGCCAGACTAATTGTGCGATAAACCATATCAGATCTTCTTAAATTCTAAACTTTGCAATCATTTCAGTTTCAAACACGGGCGGCGGTTCAAACACGGATACAGTTCAACTGAAGGCCCGTCAACCAGTCGGTAGGGTGCGACCGCAGTTTGGGGCTGTCCAGCTTCCGAGCATAATCGCTACTCCGCGAGCGACAAGGGTGGGGAGTGAAGCGGCGTTATCGTCCCACGCCGCCCAGCAGAATCCACAGCAGCAAACAAGCACCACAAGCTACGGTCAACGACAAATGTAGGCGTTCGAGTGCCGGCACAAGGGGAAAAATATCGCGACGGAGTACCAAACGTTTGTCGCCGCCTACACGCTCAGACTGGAACTCCGGCACCGCGGGTGGTCGGGAGAGTAGTACAAAGGAAATCGCGAACCACAACGCGGAAAAACCCGCCGTAAAAAACAATACGCGGCGCCCCAGATAGGCATCAATGGCAATCAATATTGCCACCAACGCGCACAGCATCACCACCGAGGCAGACTTCTTCGAGCGCCATGGTTTTCCAGCCGTGGCGGCCAATTCAGGGTGGGGATTTCCAGAATCTTCCATAAAATTTCTCGCAGGGTGCTTTCGGGACAAGCGAGCTGGCTAGCGCGGCTCGATTTTTGCTTCGCGTTTGCCGAGTTTGACGTTAATCGTCATCGCAGTCTGGCCGCGACGCAACACGATTGGGAGGTCGACTCCGATATCCGACTCACCGATGAAACGCATCAGTTCGCTTTGATTCATAACCAATTGGCCGGCGAATTGGGTGATCACGTCCCCTACCTTAAGGCCAGCGTCCCTAGCAGGTGACGGACCTGTCTTGGGAAAACCGACTACGACTACGCCGGGCTGGACTCTGCCATCAGAGTCAAATCGCTGATTGTCGTCAAGCTCGCTCATGGACACGCCCAGCCAACCGCGCTGTACGTCGCCCACTTCAACCAACTGCTTGGCGACGTTCTTCGCTACTTTGCTGGGAATGGAGAAACTGATACCACGATACGTTTCACCCAAAATCGCCGCATTGACCCCGACGACTTGCCCCATGGAATTCACCAAGGGACCGCCACTATTTCCAGGATTCAAGGCCACATCGCTCTGCATCAGGTCGCCGTAAGCGGTGCTGGCTTTAACGTTCGTTTCGTAGCGCGGGCCGCGCAGGTCCACTCGGTGTTTGCCGCTGATAATGCCGAAAGTCACCGTTTGCTGTAAACCAAAAGGACTGCCGACCGCCCAGACCGGCGAGCCGACAACGATTTGCTCGCTGTCGCCCCAATCTATAGGCATCAAATCGATCGCGTCCACTTTTAACAAGGCTAGATCGGTGGGAGCATCCACGCCGACCACGTAGGCAGCCAGACGCCGTCCATCACTCGTCGTCACTTCGATCCGTCCATCACCTTCGATCACGTGCTGATTGGTAAGGATGTAACCATTGGCATCCACCACGAAGCCGCTCCCCTGTCCTTCAACGAGATGAGGCGAAGAACGTGGGAGGAGCATTTTCTGCAGCGGATGCTGATCTTCGGCGTTGTGAAGTAAGTTGATGTGCACCACGCTGGGGCCGACGTGTTGGGAAACCAACTGCGACACGTCTGCCAAAGAATTGAGGGACACCGTTCGCAGCCGCTCGCCGCTCATTTCGTACTCGGCACGCAGCTGTCCGCGATACCAACCGTAGCGGACACTTTCCACTAGCGACGGCACGATCAGCCGGACCGCCACGAGCAGCACCAGGACCACTATCAAACTGAGCAGCGTCGAATAGGCCAATTGCCGCGAGTGTGTTTGTCCGAAGGTGTGCTCTTCGACACCTCCACCAGTCACCGCGCCATCGTCTGTCGACACGCGAGTTTGTGGTCTCTCAAGGTCACTGGATACTGGAGCCCCAAAACCCGGAGCGGGGTGCACTATCACGGGATGATCTGTCACAGGATGATCTGTCACAGAGAGTTCTGTCTCAGAGAGTTCTGTCTCAGGATGATCTGTCACAGAGAGTTCTGTCCCGGGGACCTGTAGAGCGTCTGCGACGGGAATGCGCGGACTGTGCAAATTCGCCTTTAGCGTGCTCGGTAGATCGTCTTCGTGCATCATCCAGCCTTTTACAAGCGTGCAGGCATGGCGACCCCGAGGCTCTCCGCGCGGGGCCAATCTGGCCATGAAGCGGAGGTGGTCACGGAGAGCTTTCGCCCGGTGAAGGAGGCAAATGCAGCAATTGGAATTCTGCCTTTCGCCCTACACGTAAAAATCTATAGCAAGTTCGACAAGACCGTGGGAGTGCGCACCGGTTGCAAGGCGGGTCAAGCGACGAGCAGGTTAGGAACTCACCTCTGTGATTGTAGCCGCTAACTCACCCAAAATGCAAAAATAACCGGTGCGAGGATCCCCAGCAAATCCACGATCCCTTCAGTAAACCTGTCGATAAAACCCCACAGCAGCCCTTTCGCTTCGCCTGTTTCTAACTAAAACTAGGCGTCGGTCGCCTAAAAATCCATATCAAAGACACTTGCGAAGTGGTCATTCGCTTTGAATCCTGATTTGTCGCATCGGGAATCGTGGCCAGATCGCCACTTGTTAGTTAGCTTGGACTGTCCCCATGTCAGAAACCTTGCCGCAACGACTCTACCAAGAACTTAGCCAGTTGGTACTGATCGATCCGCATACGCACATCAATCCGCTCCAGCCGGCCAGCATGACTTTAGCGGACATCTTGGG
>JBBQRC010000514.1:0-4556 GCA_038215215.1 Pirellulales bacterium | reverse complement strand
GATTTTCCGAATCGGATGCCCGTTCAATGGGGCGAAATACCTCGGGTGTGAAAGGGATTCGGCTCGCAAAAGGGGACACTGTCGTCGGTATGGTGGTCGCCGATCCTGAAGCCACACTGCTGACCGTCTGCGAACTGGGCTATGGCAAACGGACTTGGTTTGGTCCCGGTGAAACGCTCGCGCCCGTGGACGAGACGCTTGGCGAAGAGGGGCTAACAACCGATGTCGCTGAGGTGACTGAAGGGGAAGCTGTGGTTGAAGTGGAAGCTGCGGTTGAAGTGGAAGCCGTCGTTGAAGTGGACGCTGTGGAAGCTGACAGCGAAGCGGAAACTCAGGAAGATCGCTCAACTGGAAAATACCGTACGCAGCGACGTGGTGGGGGCGGCTTGATCGACATCAAAACCAGCCAACGCAACGGCCAAGTCATTGGCATTGCGCGTGTGACCGACGAAGACGAATTATTGATGATCACCTCGCGCGGCAAGATTCAACGTGTCGCCGCTAGGGAGATCAACATCATTGGCCGCAACACCCAGGGTGTACGGATCATGAATGTCGACGAAGGGGATCGCTTGACCGCAATCGTTCCAGTGCCTGCCGAAGATAAGATCGAAGAGGAAGTGGAAGCCGCGGCACAATTGGCTCCGCCACCTATCATGCCCGTCGCCGACGCCAGCGCCTTTGATAGTGATCCAAGTGACACCCTGAGCGATGAAGAAGAATAGCCCCATCTTCACGCGCTCGCTACAGCAGACCCCCAAGTGATGAAAGTCAAACGACTACGCGAAGATTTCGTGGTCCGTGAAGTAACGCAATTTCCTCTTAGTGGTGGACATTTCTCGACGTATGTCCTCGAGAAAAATGGCCTCGGCACCCCGGAAGCGATTCAGGAGATCATCAAGGTCTGGAATTTACCCAGAAACCAGATCAGCTACGGCGGGCTCAAAGATCGACATGCGGTTACCTCACAGACCATCACCATCTTTCGCGGGCCCGAACGGGACATAACCCAACGCAGTTTTTCGCTGCAGTATCTGGGGAAGGCCCCGCGCGAGTTTGGGGCCAAGGATATTGCCGCCAACGAATTCGAGGTGACTCTGCGAGGTCTGACGGCGGATAAGCTGGCGGCCCTGCAGCAGGCAGCCGCAGGGGCAGCGGCGGGCATTCCGAACTATTTTGACGATCAGCGATTTGGCTCGGTGGGTGAAAGCGGTGAATTTGTTGGTCACCCCTGGTGCTTAGGCAATTACGAGCGGGCCTTGTTTCTCGCGATCGCTGAAGTCAATTCGCACGATCGACCGCGCGAGCGCGAACAAAAGCAACTACTCCGCCAGCATTGGGGAGATTGGTTGGAGTGCAAACGGATCTTGGACCGCTCGCATCGTCGCAGCATCGTCACCTACTTGTGTGACCATCCGACCGACTTTCGTCGCGCGCTGGCTCTGGTCCGCATTGATTTACGTAGCCTGTATGTGGCCGCCTTTCAAAGCCAACTGTGGAATCAATTGGTGGCCGCGTGGTGGCGAAAGCACCTACCCGAAGAACAACTGATCAAGGTGTCGGGTGTTGGCAGCGAACTTCTTTTTCCCGCGCAGCTCAGCCAAGAATTAGCCGCCACAGCGCGCAACCTGTTTATACCGCTCCCGTCAGCCCGGCAAAAAGAGTGGGATCCAGAAATCGCAGCCTTGCTGGATGCAGTACTCTCCCACTACGCCATGCAACCCCACGAAATTCGTTTGAAGTACCCACGCGACACGTTCTTTTCCAGGGGCGTTCGCGAAGTTCTACTGGTGCCGCGTAACCTGCGGTGGGAGTCTGGTCGCGATGAAACCTCGGAGCGCGAGAATCGCCACAAGCTGAGGTTAATATTTGCTTTGAATCGTGGGCAATACGCCACCATGCTCGTCAAGTTCCTGGATACACTCAGCGGCACAGAAATAGAATCACCTGACACCGAGAACGAAGCGACGCGCGACGATGAAAATGACAGCGATAACGATAGCGATAGCGAACCGCCGCCGGAACTAATTTGATGTGTCGGTCGGCCGTGGCGCAACGGACAACGAACAACGGTCAAACGTCAGCCAGCGTGCCGGTGCTGTCAGCGAAACGATCGGTTGCGACGCCCAAGCGCTGGAGCATGGTGACAAACAGATTGGCCAGTGGTAGATCCTCGCGAGTCGCCTCTTGTTGCCAGGGCTCGCGGCCGCCATTCCAAGCGCCTCCGGCCTGATTGTCACCGGCATAGTTGAGATATTGCCCGTGCTTGAACCCCATATTCTTGCCACCCGTCAAAATCAGCGGGTAGTTACGGGAAAGGTGGAAGGCGCTCGACGCAGAGCCAAACAGCAACAAGGTATTGTCGAGCATATTACCGCTGCCACCTGCTTCGGCGGTCGCTTTCAGCTTGTCGGCAAATCGTCCGTATTCTTCGCTGAGGAACCGACAGTAGGTACCAAAATTCTTCCAACCGCCGGGCTCTTTGGTCTCATGCGTAAGCTGATGCGTCAGGTTGAATCCGACGGCACGAGCCAAGTAATCGCTCACGCCAATGCCATTTTCCCTACCTATCTGATAGGTCGCGACCCGCGTGGAATCTGTCTTAAACGCGAGGAAAATCAGCTCGAACATCGTCTGTAAATAGATGCGAGGGTCTTCGGGAGTGATGTCGAGTTTCAGGTGATCGACACTCACGCTGGGAAGCGGAATGTTAAACCAACGCTTCGCCTTTTCAATTTTGAGCTCAGTGTCGCGAACCGACTGGAGATACTCGTCCAGGGAATTCTGATCGTAAGTGGACAATGTCTGCCGCAATGAATGTGCGTCATCCATAAGATCATCCAGAGCGCTTTGACTGAGCGCTAGCCGACGGGCCGCGTCCGCATCGCTCTTGACGAAAAGCAGATCAAAAATTCGCTTCGGCCTGTGTTCGGCCGGAATGGCTCGACCACTGCGATTGAATGACACAGTGTGAGTCCCCCGCGGGGTTCCCGTCCCGCCATCGGTCGACATGACCAGCGATGAAAAACGCGTTTGATCTCCCACGTGTGCCGCAAACTCCTGGTCTAGCGAGATGGAGTTTCTGTACTCTCCCGCAGGTCCCGTAGCGGCGCCCGTCAGAAATTGATCGGCGTTGGAATGGCCGTGGATGCTGCGGGCTGCTGGGTGCGACAAGCCCGACAAAACTGTCATTTCCTGTCGCAAAGATTCGAGTGGTTCGAGGCACTTCGTGAAACTGAATTCCTGCCCATTACCATGCGGAAACCAAGCCCAATCTTGATAAGCCGGATCCTCTGCCAGCGGCATAGGTACTCCGTCAGGCATATAGAAACATGCCAAGCGAGTAGGGGTGGCAGGCCGCTGGTCAGCTTTGGCTAGGCTGGAGACCGACTCGAACCAAGGGAGCGCAAGAGCGACGCCGCAACCACGCAAAAATCGTCGACGGTCGAGCGAAGTGAGATCGATAGTCATCGTGCTGTACTTCTTTTAAGCAGTTGTTTCTTAGCGGTCCGAATTTACCCTCTCAACTCTTCTTCGAGCGAGAGTGAGTTTTACTTCGATCGAAATAATTCGCTAGTGACAATGAGAGTCAACATTGTAGCCAATCCGTCTCCCTGTTTGCGAAGATCGGCCGTGAGCTGGTCAATGCTTGAGCGGTCGCCAAATGTTAGTGGCCGCCCGAGCGCATAGGTTGCGGTTTTGTGAAGCAACGCGCGGACAAATTGGTCTTGCCGATGTTCCAGCAAGATCCTTTTCAGCCCATCCATACCCTCCAGTTTCTGTCCGTTGGCAAGCAGACTGGACGCATCGATGGGTCGCCCTTGAATCTCGGTACGCCAATTGCCCACGGCATCAAAGTTTTCGAACGCGATTCCCCACGGATCGATCTTGGCGTGACAGGACAGACAGGCTGCGTGGTTGCGGTGGTCTTCGATACGTTGCTTCAGTGTCATCTTGGCAATTTCTGGATCGGCCAGATCGATCGCGGGAACAGCCGGCGGCGGCGGCGGCGGTGGATCATTCAGCAGACTTTCGAGCATCCAGATAGCCCGTTTCAGCGGATGCGAATCTTTGCCGTCCGAATTCATGGCCAGCAGCCCCGCTTGAGTCAACAGCCCGCCTCGCGCCGGTACCGATTCGAGACTCACGCGACGAAAATGGTTTCCATAAACATCGGAAATTCCGTAGTGCTTGGCAAGTCGCTCATTGGCCAGCGTATAGTCTGCATGAAGGAAATCGAGCACACTTTGATTGTGCGTGAGAATCTCCTCGAAGAAGGCTATGGGTTCCTCCTGCATCGCCTCCTTTAACGACGGGTCGAACTGGGGATATGCCTTGCGATCGACATTGAGAAAATCCAACAACTGCATGCCGAGCCACTGCCGCACAAAGTTTTCGGAAAATCGCCGAGAGCGGGTATCGGCCAGCAGTCGCCTGACCTGGGCAGTCAGAACAGCCAAGTCGCTGAGCCGTCCGGAAGCCGCTAACTCTACGAGCTCTTCGTCAGGGATACTGCACCACAAGAACATCGACAGGCGTGTCGCCAGTTCAAATTC
>JBBQRC010000513.1:0-4567 GCA_038215215.1 Pirellulales bacterium | reverse complement strand
CTCCTGCTTTTTGCAGCGATTTATCTGGCGGGTGCCGTTTCGTGGATCTTCGTGAATCCGCGTGTCACTCGCTAATCGCGAGCTAGGCCAAGACTTCGCTCGTAATCGCCGCGCTGGACGAGACGGCCGCGCGATTCGGTGATGGCTTGCCACGTTTCGCTGGTTGCAGCCAACGCATCAGCGGCTGATGACTTACCAGAGATTACATCCAGCAAATGTTCGGCCAGGGTCCGACGGTATTCTTCGCTACGGGCTAGTCTCAGTTCGCTCGTCACCCGTTCTCCAGCCGCCATTTCACGCGCCAGCCCAGCCGCTTGCCAGGCCGCTGACTCGCTTCCGGTCAGAGGCGCTGCGGATTCAACACCGAGGATTAAAGCCGCCAGTGCCTGACGAGTTTCGCCCAGGCCCAACCAGCGTAGCAACACTGTGGCCCGCGTGGATTGTCGGCAATCGGCAGATATCGATGCGATCAATCCACTTCCCGTGTTCCAAGCCATGGCGTCAGGAGGAACGCGCAGCGCGCGGCAATTGGATTGTTGAGCTGCCTCAGCGGTCAACATACTTGGGACAACGATTGCTGCCGCGGCTGTGGATTGATTGGCGACCCAGGACCAGGCTGTAGAAAAGTCGCCCACGACAGACTGACCTTGGCCATGCTCTCCCCCCTCTTGCGCCGACAATTGAGCCAAGATGTTCGCCGCGCGCAGAAACTCGGGCTCTGTCAGTCGCGGTTTCATTGTTTGGAGCTCGAACAGCAAGCCGTATTCTGGCGGACGCCTCACCAGTCCACCGAGGATGGCGAAGAAGCGATCAACGAGCGCGTCGTGGTCAACTTGAGCAACGTCTGCTGCGACAGATTTGAGTTCGGGTGTCTTCAGGGAACTTAGCAGCTCGTCCCAGCTAGCATCAGCGGGCAGGGTGGCTTGATCGCTCTGACTGACAACCAGCACAGGGACGGAAACACCCAGAGGAATCCCCCAAATATCGCCGTTATAGGCCACTTGCTTTTGCCAGATAACGGGCTGCACGCTGCCACCCTCTTCGGGCTTGCTGGGGGCGGACAGGGCGGCGGGCAACTTGATGACCCACTTGCGGTCAATGAGCTCGCCAAGCGTTCGCGCGGGAAACACCACCACGTCACAGGCACAGCTGGGTTCGGCCAGGAATTCGGACACCGACAAAGCACGAATTTCGAGCGGTTGATCGGACCCTGTTCGCCATTGGCGTTCAACCATGGAGGCGTCACTGACTTGGCTGACTATCCACAAACGCAGGGGGACCGACGAGATCGATTCCGTCTCAGTTTCATTCGTTTTTTGCATACGTGGCTTGGCAGGATTACAACCGGTCATGAGGCAGCCTGTGATAGCGCAGGCAACCAAAAGAAATCGGAGATTCGACAACATTTCGAGTAACTTAAAGGGTTTTGAACAAAGCCTAATAATTGGCAGAGGGAAAACGGATTTTACTGCTCGTCGGTCGGCCTGTAGGAACGACTTGGAAAAGAAAGTATAGTGTGCGGCAACCAATTTTTGGCTCAAGTCTTGTGGCGGAGTAGCACAGCGTGGCGTACACCATTGGAATCGATATCGGTACTTCGGGAACCAAGAGTCTGCTGATAGATCCGGATGGAAATATCATAGCCGAGGCTTCGGCCAGCTATGAAGTGTCCATGCCCAAGCCGATGTGGACAGAACAAGACCCAGAAGAATGGTGGAATGCCACGGTCAAAACGGTCCGCGCCGTGATCAAGCAAGGACGTGCCAAGCCGGGGGAAGTCAAGGCGATTGGGCTGTCTGGCCAAATGCATGGTTCGGTTTTTCTCGATAAAGCAGGCAAAGTGATTCGACCTGCGCTGCTATGGAATGATCAACGTACTGCCGCCGAGTGCGACGAAATCACCCGTTTGGCAGGCGGTCGCGACGAACTGATTCGCATGGTCGCCAATCCCGCTTTGACGGGTTTTACGGCACCCAAAATTCTGTGGCTGCGCAATCACGAACCGAAAAAGTTTGAGCGACTCAAGCACGTCTTGCTTCCCAAGGACGAAATTCGGCGTCGGCTGACCGGCGAACTGGCCACCGATGCCAGCGACGCAAGTGGTATGCTGCTACTGGATGTTTGTAAACGCGATTGGTCCGACGAGCTGCTCGGCAAACTTGGCCTCGATCGGTCGATGCTTGCCAAGGTGTACGAGTCGGAGGATGTGACCGGTTCACTGCGCCCGGAGATCGCTGAAAAACTCGGTTTGACCACGGACTGCAAAGTGGTCGCGGGAGCGGGTGATTGCGCCGCCGGAGCGATTGGAAATGGGATTGTGAAGTCCGGTATTGCAACCACCTCGATGGGAACTTCCGGCGTGGTCTTCGTCCATTGTGATCAACCGCAGTACGACAAACTGGGGCGTTTGCATACGTTTTGTCACGCCGTCCGCGGCAAATGGCACATGATGGGTGTGACGCTATCGGCAGCCGGATCGTTGCAGTGGTTTGTCGAAAGATTGTGCCCCGAATTGGTGGCGCGTCGCGGTGCCGATCCCTATCAGACGATTAATGCTGAAGCGGCAGAAGTTCCGGCTGGTTCCGAGGGATTGCTGTTCCTTCCGTATTTGGCGGGCGAGCGGACGCCTCATGCCGATCCGCTGGCCCGCGGCGCGTTTGTGGGCTTGACTAGCACGCACACTCGCGGACACATGGCGCGGGCGGTGATGGAAGGTGTGGCCATGAGTTTGCGAGAATGCTTGGAAATCATCCGGCAGCTCGATGTACCTGTACGCGAGATGCGCGTCAGCGGAGGGGGCGCGAAAAGCCAACTATGGAAGCAGATTTTGGCAGATATGATGGACCAGCCGGCTTGCACGATTAACGCTGAACAGGGGCCTGCCTACGGAGTTAGTTTACTGGCAGCCGTCGGCATTGGACAATTCAAGAACATCGAAGAGGCTTGCAAGGCGACTATCGAAGTGGTTAAGAAAGTGCCGCCTCGCAAACCCGCCGTGAAGGTCTATAACAAGATGTTCCCGATTTACCAATCGCTCTATCCATCACTTCGTGAATCGTTCAACGCCATTGGTGGACTGTAGAAACTCAGCATGGCTTCGCTCTACGTTATCCGCGGACGCGACAACGGACAGCATTATCTGTTGCGCGGAAACTCCATTACCATTGGCCGGGACGCCGGGAATCAAATTCAGGTTCACGATACCGAGGTTTCGCGCCAGCACGCCAAAATTGAGCTGGTCGACGAAAAAGCTTTGCGACTAGCAGATCTTGGCAGTAGCAATGGCACCTTTGTGAACAGTCGTCGCATTGACAGCCAATTGTTACGGAGCGGCGATCGTGTCCAAGTGGGACGCACCTTGATGATTTTCACCGCCGGGTCCGAACCTCACCACGCAGATGCCAAGCAACTGGTGGACATTGTGGCACCTAGCGAGACTGTAGATCTGTCGAATATCCGTTCGACATTGCCAACACCCCATGAATCACCAGGCTTGAGCTCCGCCAGTGCGGTGGCGGGCAAACCTGCTGCGTCACAGGAAACAATTACCGAAACGGGCTTCCAGGATCTGCAACCGGGCACACGTACCCACTGGGAAATCGTGTACCTAGTCGGCCAGGCTATCAGTCGCACTGTCGATTTGGACGACTTGCTGCATCAAGTACTCGAACTCATTTTTCAGTGTATCAACTGTGATCGTGGTTGCATCATGATGGTGGACGATGTCACTGGACATCTCACACCAACCTTTAGTCGCAGTCGCAAGAACGCGTCGTCACCTTCCGGCAAACTGGAAATTAGTCGAACTATTCTAGATTACGTCGTCGCCAAAAAAGAGGGAGTGCTGACCAGCAATGCCCAGGATGACTCGCGTTGGGACAGCGGCCAAAGCATTGTGAATCTCGGAGTCCACGAGGCCATCTGCGTACCGATGCTTGGTCGCTATGGACTGGTGGGCGCGATCTATGTGGACACCTCCGTGACGCTGGGCGAGTTCGCCGACCGCGGCAAAGAAAACAGCTTTCAGGAAGATCACTTGAAACTCTTGGTTGCCATCGCCAGTCAAGCAGCACTGGCGGTTGAGGACACTCAATTCTATCGCGCCATGCTACAGTCCGAACGCTTGGCTACTATGGGGCAAACGATTGCCAATTTATCGCACCATGTCAAAAACATTTTGCAAGGCGTGCGTGGCGGCAGTTACCTGATTGAAGACGGCTTGAAGAAAGAAGATTTTGAAGTTGTCCGCAAAGGCTGGCGCATGGTGGAACGGAACCAAGATCGCATCAGCAACCTGGTGATGGACATGCTTTCGTTCAGCAAAGAGCGGCAAGCAGAAATGGTTGAGAGTAATCTGAGTCAAACGATCGACGATGTGGTCGATTTGATGCAAATGCGAATCAACGAATTGCAAATCCAACTGAAGTGGCAACCCCCAACCAATTTGACTTCCATCAGTTATGACCCAGAGGCGATGCATCGCGCGATCTTAAACGTTGTGACCAATGCCATCGATGCGGTCGCTAATCGCGAGCTGGGCATCGTTGAAATAACAGCCACGCTAGAC
>JBBQRC010000512.1:0-4571 GCA_038215215.1 Pirellulales bacterium | reverse complement strand
CATCTTCCAAACTCCTTCGTCAGTTTAGGCCACATCGAGAAAGTTGAATCAACTAGGGATCTTTCCCAGCTAGGGATTGGTTGTTGCACTCGGAGCCGCCGCCGGCGATTCCGCGAGCGGGTGCACCCACAATTCGCCGGTGTCAGGATGAAAGCGATATGTCATCCCTTCCGGTAACTGCGGCAGGACAATCCGATTCGCTTTGATGATTTTATCCATAAATTCTTCATGCGACTTGGGAAACCTCCCCTCGCTGGCCTGAAAAAGATTGACCGCCTGGGGAACTGCGATGTCGAAGGCGATACGCTCTTTTACCTTGAAAAAGACCGACACGGGTGCCGAAATCATTTGCTGGACACCGGTATCTTTGTCCAGACTCCGGCCCTGTTGGCCAACCCCTACACCAGCTTTAACAGCCTCGCCCACCGGTTCGCTCGTATTGGCCGCTGGCGGCGCAGCGGGCGGCGGTTCACACCCAAGTGCCAACAGACAGCCAACCATCAGACCCCATGAAAGTGGACGGACCATCGCAAAAGTTCCTCAGGAATAAGGGCCGGAAGACGAAACAAACGGTTACCGAGCGTGCATTATCCCACTTATCGCGTGCAATGGCTACAACCGAGACAAGTTCTCCCAATTCTCGCGGCGCGGTGAAGACGCTTATCATCCCTGCGATCGGGCCACGTGCAAGTTGCCGTACAGGTCTTGAAGTCGGGCTCGTTTTGCCGCCTTATTTCCCCCATCCCGGCAGCGGCGCCTGGTACGTGACAAGTCGATTATCCTGGGGATGCCTAAAAGTCAACTTCCAGGCGTGCAAACACATCCTTGGAGCCCCAACGGTTAACGTCTGACTAGCTCCGAATTGCTGACCTTGCAAGTAAAGGGTATCGCCAACCACGGGATGACCGAGGTGCCATAAGTGGACGCGAATCTGATTCGTCCGGCCCGTGCGCGGTCGAACTTCCAGCAGACTCGTTCCGTCCGCGTCTCGCTGGAGCACTTGCAACGCAGTCACGGCGGATTGTCCAGCCGCATCGAGGCTGCGGCCGCCGTGCTTTTCTGGGTCAGCCGAAATCGCCGCCTCACAAACGGTCGCATCCCACAGCGGATGACCGTGAACGCGGGCCAAGTACACTTTCTCAACGCTGTGCTGCGCGAATTGAGGCTGCACATGCCGCGAACCAGCGTACTTGCGACAGAGCACCATCACACCCGTGGTGTTTGCATCCAATCGATGCGCCGCGCGCAGCTTCTCGGGGTAATACGCCTGGCCAACGATGTAAAGCAGTGTGTTGCGATTGAATCGACCACTGGCATGCACTGGCAGTGGCGCGGGCTTATCGACCACCACTAGAAATTCATCTTCGTGCAGCAGCCTGATCGCTCCATCCACATCGGGCTCCGTCGTGTTGGGTAGGTGCTGCACGAAACGCTCACCCTCGCGGACGATGCGGTCCGTTGTCACCGCCGCTGTCACAGCCATTGTCTCCGCGGTAATCAGGCCGTCGGCAATCCAGTTCAGCCATGACTGACGACCTGTTTGCGCATGCCAGGCGTCCAGAAAATCGATCATTGACGATCCCGCGAGTTTGCCCGGGACATGAATCTCACGAAAATTATCGTACGGCTGCGCGCCCGGTAGGGGATTCGCAAATCGATTGATGGACTGCTGGCGTTGGGCGAGCTGCTTTTCGTAAGCCTGCGCTGGTGTCAAATAGCATTGGGGACAGTACTTCCCAAATAGGAAATGAGGCGATTGGATATCGTCGTGGGTTATCACCGCCTGACAGGCAAAACACTGCAAGGCACCGGTCGGTTTCAACTTGGCATCCAAGGCTACGCGACCATCAAAAACAAAGCAGTCCCCGTCGTAATGCTCACCGCCACATTCTTCGAAGTATTTAAGTATGCCCCCTTCGAGCTGATAGACCTGCTCAAACCCAGCCTGCTCCATCATCGGCCCCGCTTTTTCACAACGAATTCCACCGGTGCAGAACATCACGATCGGTTCCTGCTTGGCCGCGGCGGGTAACTGGTTGATCGCTGCCGGGAAATCACGAAAGTGGTTGATATGCAACTGCTCCGCATTTTTAAACGTACCCAGCGCGACTTCGTATTGGTTACGAGTATCCAACAAACGGACTGGGCGTCCCTCGCGCAACCACTGCCGCAACTCGGTTGCCTTCAGTTTTGGCGAGGTCCGCTTTTCGGGGCAAATCTCCGCAATCCCAAAGGCAATAATTTCCCGCTTGAGCTTGACTAGCATCCGCGAGAAGGGCTGCGAGTCAGAAACGCTTTCCTTGACATCCAGGTCCGCGAAGCTGGGGTCCTGTCGCAGCACTTGCAACAAGTGACGCACCGGCATTTCTTCTCCCGCCAAAAACAGATTGATCCCTTCGGGGCTCAACATGATGGTGCCTCGGAGATCCAGATCCGCGCACAGTTTGCGGAATTCGGCGCGACGCTCTGGCAGTCGATCGAGCTCGACAAACTTGTAAGCGGCAATATTCAGAATGACAGGGGCGGCGGTTGGACTGGTCATAAGCGGAGCTGTATTGGTAGGACTATTAGAGCTGCTCGAGGAGCGACATTCGCTTGAGCGGCTCGACGGTTAAAGTTGGCTAGTGAACTTGATGCCTTGATAAGAATCGCGTTCGGTCAGCCTGTCGATGAGTCGCTGTTTGATGGTCCCCTTATCGAGACACCACTGGGGTGCGATAAGATCCTTGGGAGGTGCATCACCTGAGATTCTTTCAATGACCATCTGCGGTGGTAAACGCTCAAGAAAGTCCGCCAGCAGTTCGATGTATTCCGCCAACTCGAGCAACCGTACCTCGCCCCGAGCGACTTGGTCTGCCAATCGAGTTCGGTGAACAGCGTACAGATTATGAATTTTGACGCCCGCCGGATTCCATTTGGCAACCTGCGCGGCGGTCTGCATCATCATCTCGTGAGTCTCGCCGGGCAAACCCAACATGACGTGCATGCCCACGGAGAATTTCCGACCCGCCACTCGCCGCATGGCATCTTCCGAAGCAGCATGACCATGACCGCGATTCATCCAATCCAAACTGGCGTCGTGAATCGTCTGAATCCCCAATTCGAGCGACACGTAGGTCCGTTCTGCGAACTCATCGATCAAATCCAACACATCGTCAGCTACGCAATCTGGCCGAGTTCCAATGACCAAGCCCACAATCCGTGGATCTTCCAGCGCCGCTTCGTAAAGCGTCCGCAGCTTGTCAAGCGAGCCGTACGTATTCGTGGCGGGTTGAAAATAGGCCAGGAATTTTTCGCTGCTGTAGCGACGCCGCAGCCCGACAATGCCACTTTCGATTTGGTTGACAATGACGTCGCGACGCACCCGGCGACTCGGACTGAAGGATTGGTTGTCACAAAATGTACAGCCGCCCGTGGCCACAGTGCCGTCGACATTTGGACAGGTAAATCCCCCATCCAAGCTGATTTTCTGGACGCGTGAGCCGAATCGGTGATGCAGATAGACATTGTGCGGGAAAAAACGGTGCCCTAGTTCCCGCCAATTGGCCACCTCGAAACCACTATTTTGACCGTGCAAAATTGACGCATTCATGCCGAGCGCTTAATATTAGTAGATTGCGAGAGGGCGTCTGCCCACACCCTAAACTTCCATTGAATCGCTGATTCTACCCCAGTTGTAGATTGCAGACAGGTTCAATCCACTAATTCCAGCAGCACACTACCGAGGCGTGTCATGCCTGATTTCGGACAATTGGTTCCTACCGGTGGCGGCGAAACGATCCATCTGACGAAGGACAAAATCCTGGTCGGGCGCCGCGAAGCATGCGACATCGTGCTGCGTTTTGCCAACGTTTCAGGGCAACACGTCAAGATGACCCTTGAGCAGGGTTACTGGTTCGCGAAGGACTTAGGCAGCCGCAACGGCACCAAGGTCAACAATTTCCGGATCAGCCGCAAGCGACTAGACCCCGGCGCCGTCATCTCGTTTGCGAAACACACTTACACCATCGAGTACAGTCCGGAAGCGCTGGGTGCCTTTGGTGCACCACCGCCGGATGACGACCAAATCGATGAAGTGCTGCGCAGCGGCTTGCTCGATCGCGCCGGTCTAGATCGCCGCGACGACAAACAGAAATTCTCGAATCGCGACCTGGCAGACGACGCTTAAGCGTCAGTGCGCTCATGAGTGGAGAATTGAGAAGCGGCGTTGCCGCAGAACTTGGCAGCAACGGCGTTGTCTAACAACGGGCGAACTAAGGTGGCTGGTTTGGAACCCATAATTGCTTGACCTGGGGACTGTGCGCTCCCCTACGGTGCTTTGATCGCCATGCCAAGTAAAAACATTCCGCTTAGGATTGTCCGCCACGAATTCGTCCGCAGATCCATTTTATCATACTCCCAGAGAACGACTTCTATTTAGTACTTGGGTTTGACACACCCCTCCGCAAGATCTTACGCTTTTGAAATTGTGAGTCCAGAGTGTTTTTGGCTGACAAACTCCAGCGCATGGGCAAATTGCGAAGTACATGCCCTCTATCAGCGCTGGCCGTATTCTTGGACTGTTTGGTCTT
>JBBQRC010000511.1:0-4580 GCA_038215215.1 Pirellulales bacterium | reverse complement strand
ATGCTGTTAATGATATTTTTGAGAACTTCAACCGATTCGAGCGGATAGGCCCCGTTGGCGGTCTCCCCAGAGAGCATCACGGCGTCGGCCTGCTCGCGCACTGCAGTAGACACGTCGGAGATTTCGGCTCGTGTTGGCATGGGTGACGCAATCATCGACTCAAGCAACTGTGTGGCGATGATAACGGGCTTGCCTGCCGCCTGACACTCGCGGACCAAGTCCGTCTGCACCAGCGGCAGCCTGTGATATTCGATTTCAATTCCCAAATCACCCCGAGCAACCATGACCGCGTCCGCTTCGCGAATGATCTCCCTGCAGTTGCGCACCCCCGCTTGATCCTCAATCTTGGCGATGATCCTCGCCTTCGACCCCAATTCATGAAGCAATCGTCGCAGCGTCAGCACGTCTTCTCCTTCCCGCACAAAGGAGAGTGCCACGAAGTCGATGCTCGCGGCTACGCCAACCCTCAAGTCGTGTACGTCCTTGTCTGTCAATGCGGGCAGTTTCACATGCACGCCAGGCAAATTGATGTGCCGACGCGAACCGAGCGTGCCCGGAGTTAGCACTTCCACAAGAATGTGACAATCGTCCTTGTCAATCACTTTCAAGCGAATCATGCCGCTATCAACCAGCATGACGGCGCCTATTTCGACATCGGCCGGCAATCCGGTGTAATTCACCGGCACACTGGGGACTAGTTGGCTGATGGATTCGGCCGCTGAGGTGTGGAACTCAATCAACTGGCCTGGCAACAGCGCCAGTGGCGTTTCCAGCTTGCCAGTGCGAATCTCGGGACCTTTGATGTCCATCATGATCGCCACATCGCGACCAATTTGATTTGACACTTCACGAATGTGCCAAATGATTTCTGCCACCCATTCGTGGGAAGCGTGCGCCATATTGAGTCGCATTACATCGACTCCTGCCTCAATCAATTGCAGCAATGCTAGCTTGGAATCTGTGCTCGGACCAAGCGTCGCAATAATTTTTGTATGCCGATAAGAACTCGCCACATGCACCGCCTAACTAGTGAGAGAATTTAAGAAACCCGCAAAGCAAGTGGCGTGCCACAGTTAGCGTTCCGTCGAGAATTGCCGTTAGTTTGCTATCGATCCCAGTCACCTTGCCGATTCCTTGTGCTTCTGTGCCTAATGTACAAGCTTATCGGGAATTCTCGTCTCCTTTTCGTTTACAATCGTGCCACTGTTTGACTCAACGCGGAGGTGTATGTTTCGCTCCCGACCACCCAATCGAAAGTTCTTGCCCAACATGCTTCCTTTTTGCCCGCTCGCCAGGTACCTTCGCTGCCTGAGCTTCGTACTGTTCAGTCTCGTGACGACCGCACAGGCTGTGGCTCAAAAGCCGGTCCAATTCGAATCTGTCAGCCAGGCCGATATCATGGTCTCGCTGCGCGATGGCGTGCATTTGGCCACCGATATCTATTTGCCGGCTGCCAACGGTACGGCAGTTCCGCAGCGATTCCCCGCCATTCTCACGCGCACTCCGTACAACAAGAACGGCAGCGCGTCGATGGGCAAAATCTTCGCGAGCCACGGTTACGTCTTTGTGGCTCAGGACACCCGTGGCCGCTACGGCTCAGAGGGAATCTGGCGTTGGCTGTCCGACGACGGACCAGATGGAGCGGATACAGCAAAATGGATCGCCAACCAAAGCTGGTCTGATGGACAGATTGGCATGCTGGGGACTAGCTACGTCGGCGGCACGCAGCACGCGTTGGCCATGGAGCACTCACCGTTTCTCAAAACCGTCATTCCCGTTGATGCGGTGTGTAACATGGGTTACGCCAGCATGCGGAATGGCGGAGCCTTCGAACTGCGATTCTGGAACTGGATCATGCTGAACGCAGGCAAAGGGAGTCGTGCCGCCAAAAATCCGCATACTGCTGCGGCGCTCGAAGAGTTGGCGAGCCAACGTCACAAGTACCTCGCGCTGCTCCCCGTGCGCCTCGGCACAACACCGCTCAAGCTAGCTCCGGAATTTGAGAGCTGGTTGGTAGAAGCTATGCGCCATGGTGCCAACGATAGCTTCTGGGCGCAGAACAACATCATCGACTTTGCGGACAAGTATCAAGACATACCAGTTTACCTGGTGGGTGGCTGGTACGATTCATGGGCCAGCAACACCGTAGCCAGTTTTCAAGCACTTGGTGCCCAACCGCGTAAGAGTCCGACGTACATGATCATGGGCCCGTGGATTCACGGTGCGCAAGACGCATCGGCACATGGTCAAGTCGATTTCGGACCTCAGGCGGCCATCGCCGATCCGCTGGCCTGGCGGCTCGCCTGGTTTGATCGCTGGCTGAAAGGTGACGAGAGTATTGTCGGCAAGTCAGCACCTTTTGATTCTCCGATTCGCCTGTTCGTTATGGGAACTGGAGATGGTAGACGCACCGCCAAGGGCTTATTGAATCACGGCGGCTATTGGCGCAATGAGCAGGCATGGCCTTTAGCGCGAACTCAGTATGTCGACTGGTATCTGCAACCCGAGGGCGGACTTGCCACTGGCCAGCCCAGCGACGGCCAACCCACCAGCGACCAGCCCGCTAACGGCCAACCCACCGGCAGCCCATCGACGAGCTTCCAGTTCGATCCACAAGATCCAGTGCCAACGATCGGAGGCAATATTTCTTCGGGCACCGATATTATGCTGCAAGGTGCCTGGGATCAGCGCGGCGGACCACACGTTTGGAACTGGCAGGAAAAGATTCCGCTATCGGCACGCAATGACGTGGTCGTTTTTCAGTCTGAGCCGTTAGCCGCAGATCTGGAAGTGACCGGGGAGCTGCAGGTAGAACTGTGGGTATCGTCGAGCGCCTTGGATACTGATTTCACCGCCAAATTAATCGACGTCTATCCACCCAGCAACGATTTCCCCGGAGGCTTCGATTTGAATATCGGCGATGGGATACTTAGAACGCGATTCCGAGAATCGCTCGTAGAAGAAAAACTGCTGACTCCAGGCGAGGTCGCCAAGATCCAGATCAAACTCTATCCGACGTCCAACGTCTTCAAACAGGGGCATCGAATTCGCCTTGATATTTCAAGTAGCAATTTTCCGCGTTTCGACGTCAATCCGAACACCGGCGAACCACTCGCGCAACAACGCCGCTCGCAGATTGCCATCAACACGATTTTCCACAGTGCAGCACACCCTTCGCGGCTGGTGCTACCGGTCATTCCAAAGTAATTACAAGCCGCTGCCGACCTGCTGAAACTCGCGGCGGAGATCAGATGCATCGGCATTCGGAAAATTCGATCGCTGCACCATCAACACATAGATTCGTTGCTTGATCGGATCAATCCAAGCCTGAGTGCCATAAGCGCCGCCGTGACCGAAACTGCCTGGAGATAGCGCGGCCGTTGCCCCCTGCGGTTCGCGGACGACACAACAACCGATACCCCAGCCATTTCCGGGGGTGAAACCTGTGACGAGGTCGCCCGTGACGACCGAACGCATTGTCTTAACCGAATCCGCGCTCAAAACACGTTTGCCATCCAATTCACCTTCATTCAACAACATGCGGCAAAATCGCGCGTAATCGCCTGCAGTCGAAAACAGCCCGCCGTTGGCGGCCGGCATGCGATCGCGATCCGTCGGTGAATGCCCCGCCAAGAGAAAAATTTCCGTTTCTTCCAGTCTGCCATCCTCCGTACGTTTGTAGGCTTTCGCCAACCGCTTCAGTTGTTGCTCGTTAAGGTAAAACGCGGTATCCACCATCGCCAGCGGTTCACAAATTCGCTGCTGCACGAAGGAGTCAAACGACATGCCCGAAACGACTTCAACGATCCGGGCCGCCGTGTTGATACCGGTCTGGCTATACTGCCACCGAATCCCAGGCGGAAACAGCACCTTCACTTTTGCGTAGCGCTGGGCGGCCTCCGCCAAGTTCGCCGCCGTGTACGTCTGATCCGCGGCCAACTCCGCCATGCCCGAAGTATGCGTCAGCAGATGGCGGATCTTGATGTCAACCCGCTGGCCGTCAGCGGTTCGCAAATCTTTCATGGCAGGTAGATATTGGGTAATCGAATCTTCCAAGTTTAGCTTACCTTCGTCCTGGAGCATCAGCACACAGGCTCCCGTGACAGGCTTGGACATCGAGGCAATCCAAAAAATGGTCTCTACATTCATGGCCCGCTTGTTGGCAATATCGGCCAGCCCAATTGCATCGCCCGTAAGAATGTGATCGCGATCGGCGACCAGCGCCACCGCTCCCGCGATTTCACCTAGATCCACGAACTTGTTCAGCACTGGCTCCAACGGTTGCGGCGGTATCTCCGTCTTGATCGTCCCAATCACCTCGTTGACCGTGCGCGCTTGACCAAAGCTGGCCGATGCCACCAAAAACGAAATGATTATGAAGCTGAAGAATCGTAGTGTCATCTAAATGGTTCCCAGGTGCTGAAGAAGTTTCTTACCTGCCTAAACTCATCCTAGCCAACTTCTCAGTGTAGCAATATCGCGCTGATGAGCCTCGATGGCTCGCGGTATTTCGTGCTTGGCGAAGACCCGATAGCCCAACCACTCCATGTGAATACACAGTGGCATCGGGCTGAGCCCAT
>JBBQRC010000510.1:0-4611 GCA_038215215.1 Pirellulales bacterium | reverse complement strand
GTCCGTTTGAACAGGTAGTAACACAACACGGGAACCACCGTCAGCGCTAGCAGTACTGACCCGCCAATCGCAAACGTCTTTGTGTAAGCCAATGGCTGGAAGAGCTTGCCTTCTTGACCGGTTAAAGCAAACACCGGAATAAACGAGATGATCGTATTCGAAACGGCAGTGACAATCGGGCTTCCGACTTCAGTGGCCGCCTCGTGAATTACTTCCTCGTAAGGACGTTCCGGTTCTTTGGCCAACCGCCGATAGATGTTTTCGGTCATGATGATGCCCATGTCGGCCACGTCACCGATGGCGATGGCGATGCCGGCCAGTGACATGATGTTGCTGTCGACGCCCAGCATGTACATCGCAATGAAGGCGATTCCCAGCGACAGCGGCAGTGTCGGTAGAATCGCCAGCGAACTGCGCAAGTGCAGGAGGAATATCACCACAATCGCGCCGACGACGAGAATCTCTTCCAGCAGCGCTTCGCGGAGCGTTTCGATGGTTTCGTTGACGATGTCGGTGCGGTCATAGAACGGTACGATTTTCACTGGCACTTGCGTGCCGTCCGCTCGCTTGACGCGCAAGCCAGGTTCTATTTCCGCCATCTTGGCTTTCACTCGCTCGAGGACTCGGAGCGGGTTCTCGCCGTATCGCATGACGACCACGCCACCGACAGCTTCACGTCCCGCCTTGTCCAGCATCCCCCGACGAAAATCCGGACCGAGCTGTACCGTCGCCACGTTTTTGATGAGCAGCGGTGTGCCATCGACTTCGCGGATCACGATGTTCTCGACATCCTGTACGGTTTTGACGAAGCCCACGCCACGCACGAAGAATTCAAAGCCGTTGTTCTCGACGACCTTGGCTCCCACGTCGATGTTGCTCATGCGGACAGCGTTGTGCACCTCGGGCAACGTGATGCGATGCGCCCGCAACTTCTCCGGATCAACGTCGATTTGATATTGCTTAACAAACCCGCCGACGCTGGCAACTTCGGAAACACCCTCCACCGCCTGCAATTGATACCGGACATACCAATCCTGCAACGAGCGCAGCTGACCTAGGTCCTGCTCATCGGAATCAAGCGTGTACCAGAGAATTTGTCCAAGCGCCGTTGCGTCTGGCCCGAGGACCGGCACTACACCGGGTGGAAGTTTCGCCGCCGCGACGTTCAAACGTTCCAGCACCCGTGTCCGCGCCCAGTAATAATCCGCTTCGTCGCGAAAAATTACGAACACCATCGAGAACCCGAAACCGGATGCCGATCGAATGGATTTTACCTGGGGAGTTCCCTGGAGGCTGATCGTCAGGGGATACGTCACCTGGTCCTCGACGTCCTGCGGAGAACGCCCGGGCCAATCGACAAAGACGACGACCTGCTTCTCGCCGATATCAGGGATCGCATCAACCGGCGTGTTGATCATGCAGTAATACCCGGCGACCCCCAGGACCGCCGTCAACAACATGACCATAAATCGGTTGTTGAGACACCAGTTGATTAGGAAGCTCACCATGAGGTCGTCTCGCTATCAGCGCGATGATTCAAGCTGCGGCGCTCGTGGTGTTGCGGGCGAGTTTGTAAGTGGCTCAATGCTTGTGCTCCCCGCCAGCAGGCATGGGCTTGGGATTGGGAGTCGCGGCCCCATGCCCCGCATGACTGCCTTGTCCGCTGGTTCCAGCTTGCCCCTCCGGGAACAATAAGCTCGGTCTGCCTTCAATTTGAGTCTGACTGTCGAGTAGAAACCCGCCGCGAACAACGACGGGATCGCCTTCGTTCAATCCCTTGAGCACGGGGTAGTAGAGCGTCGTGCGGCCGGCCTTATCCGTCGCCGTGGCGAGTGGGCCGACTTGCAGTTCGACCAATTCGTAATTGCCGTCCTTGGTCGCACGGTAAGCGATCTGCCGTCGCCCCGTATCCAGTACGGCCGAGGCTGGGATCGCCAGCGGATTGGTTTCCGCCTGCGTAGTCGATACTTCTGTGGTCGCTGGGGGCGCGTGTTCTGTGTGTGCCGGAGATTTTTCCCCGGCAGAGTGTGTCGCATGCACCGGATCATTCAAATTTGCGAAAGGACTGCCTAGTGGAATTTGGATCAAATCCATCTTGCAAACGGGGCATTTTCCAGCAATGTTTTGAATCACCTCAGGGTGCATCGGGCACGAAAACTTACCCTCCAGCCCGGTGGGAGCCGCTACGCCGTCGGCTCGCAACCGGACGCGAATGGTAGCTGAGGCGTACATGCCGGCTTTCAACTTGCGATCCGGGTTCTTGAGATTGACCCGCACTTTCACGGTTCGCGTGCGGTCATCAAGAAAGGGATCGATGAAAGTCACGATTCCTCGGAAGGTCTCGCCAGGAAAAGCTTCCAGTGTGACATCAACAGATTGACCGTAACGGACCGATGCGATGTCGTACTCATACAATTCAAGGTATAGCCAGATCGGATCAAGCTCGGCGATGCGGTAGAGTTGGTCCCCCTCTTTGATATATTGTCCCAATCGAACATTCTTCTCGATGACGGTGCCGGCCAACGGCGCGTAGATCGTAACATGCGTTTGCGACTTTTTAGTTTTTTCGATCTCTCTGATCTGCTCCGGAAGCAATCCCCAGAGTTGCAGCTTCTCGCGAGCCGCCAACAGATTCGTTTCCGTAAATCGATCGCCCAGCCGTGCTGGTCCCTGCTTGAGTGAATCGAAAGCCTCTAAAGCCCCGATCAATTCCGCTTGCGCCGAAATCAACTGGGGACTGTAGATATCTGCAAGGTGGTCACTTTCTTTGACCTCGATCCCGGTAAAGTTCACATACAAACGATCCACGCGGCCAGTGATTCGTGCCGAGATGAACTCGACCCGGGACTCGTTGTAGTCAATCTTGCCAACGGTCTTGATCTCCTTGAACAGCTCTTGTCGCGAGACAGCTTGCGTCTCCAGGCCGCCATGGCGACTCGCATCGTCTTTTCCCTTTGTGAGCTTTGAAGTAGGAATCAGCTTCATTCCACAGATCGGACACGAGCCTGGCTGGGGCAACCGCACCTGCGGGTGCATGGAACAAGTCCAGACTTCGCTTCCGGTGGTTCCTTCACTGGATGCTTTCGGCCACCAGACGACCGCCATCACAACAACGATGATAACTGCGGCTACGACGCCCAGCATGATGAGATGTCGCCTTGCCTGCACGACGATGCTCTTAAAGACGTTCATGAAGAAGCTCCCGAAGTATCTGATTGGCTACTCCGTCCAATCAACTGACGGCCCAGCTTCACGAGTTCAATCACTGTGACAGGAGTGATCGCCAACGCAAAGAGCATACCCCATTCGACCGACGTATGAGGGGTCGCTTCGAAAATTTGCCGCGTGAAAGGCATAGTAACAATACCAAGTTGCAGCAGTCCCGAGACTACGACTGCGGCTACTACATACAAATTCGTTGTGAGACCGAGTTGCCAGAAAGTCCAATTTTGGCTGCGCGCGGCCAGAGCGCGAAACAGTTCTGCATAAACAACGACACAAAAGGTCATTGTTCGAGCCTGATCCAGATCACTCTCCTGACGATAGTTAAGCCAAAAAGCCGCCAGCCCCACTGCTGCCAGGAGCGTCCCTTGACCAATCACCGCGCCCGCCAACGGCCAGGACAGCATCGACTCTGTCGCCCTCCGCGGACGGCGACGCATCAAACCGGGCTCTGGCGGTTCCATCGCGAGTGCCAAGGCAGGCAATCCGTCGGTCACTAAGTTGATCCACAACAGTTGCACCGGCAATAGCGGAATCGGCCAGCCGAGCAGCGAGGCGATCAGCATCAGCATCAATTCACCGGCGTTGCACGACAATAGGAAGATCAGGAACTTGCGGATGTTGTCGTAAATCGCGCGGCCCTCCTCGACAGCGTTCACGATGGAGGCGAAATTGTCGTCCATCAGCACCATCGCCGCCGCCTCGCGCGTGACATCGGTTCCACTGATCCCCATAGCGATGCCAATGTCGGCAGCCTTCACGGCGGGTGCGTCATTCACGCCGTCGCCGGTCATCGCGACGATCTCCCCGCGACCCTTCCACGCACGCACGACTCGCAACTTGTGTTCGGGCGCGACGCGCGCATAAACGGCGATGTGTTCGACGTTCGTCGCAAGGTCATCGTCGGACATCGAATCCAGTTCCAGGCCGGTTACGACGCGGTCGGTCTCGGAAGCGATGCCGAGTTCTTTCGCGATGGCCATCGCCGTAGCAGGATGATCTCCCGTAATCATCACCGGACGGATGCCCGCCTCGCGGCAGCGCACCACTGCTTGCTTCACCTCTTTGCGCGGCGGGTCGATCATACCGACCAGGCCAGCAAACGTCATGTTGTTCTCGTCAATCTTTGCTTCGGTTCCAGAATCGTCGCGATAGGCCAATGCCAGGACTCGCAAAGCGCGCGACGCCATCTCGTCGTTGGCCTCGGTAATCGCACGCCGACGTTCATCGGTCAGCGCGATCACCTGGTTATCCCAGCGCTCTGATACGCACTTTTCGAGGATGCCCGCCGGAGCGCCCTTGGTGTATTGCACTCGATGACCGGAATCGTCTTTGCGCAAGACCGACATCGCCTTGCGATCGGCGTCGAATGGTAGTTCCTGCACGACT
>JBBQRC010000509.1:0-4613 GCA_038215215.1 Pirellulales bacterium | reverse complement strand
CTCGGTGCAAGCTACAGTCAGTTTTTTCCGAGCGCGAAGTAATTAAGCTGGTCGAGTGCAGATAATTGATTTTCGATGCGGCTTCGAAACGTCCCTAGTTATTTAGACAAACGGACGATACATAGACAAACAAGTTTTGTCTTTTCACCTACGACTTAAAGTCAGGGAGACGATGAAGAATTTTTGGCGCGCCGTACGTGATTCGTTGAGCCACTGGCCGATGTTGGTGATGGCGACCCTGTGCTCGATGGGAGTGGCGGCGCTCTGGAGTGCCAACATCGGGGCCATGTATCCAGTGATCAAGATGACACTTGAGGAAAAGCCGATTCAGAGTCGCCTGGAGGAGACGATGCTCGCCTCCGAAGCAATCTTGACTCAGCAGCAAACTGCCCTAGACAGCCTGCTTCTCCAGTCCCGAAGTGTCGACGCAGAATCGCGCGCACAACTCACGCCACAGATCGAAGGAACGACCAAACAGGTTGCCGAAGCCACCAACAATCTGGCTTGGCAGTCTTGGCAATACCACACAGCCTTGCGCCTTCTCCCGAGGGATGCGTTTAAGACTATTTGTGTCATCATGGTGGTGGTCGTCATTAGTACTCTGTTCAAGCATCTGCTAATGCTGGCTAACGAACTGATGATCGGTAAAGTCTCCACAACCATCGTGCGCAAAGTTCGTATGCGGATTTTTGATCAAGCCCTGGCTTACGACCGCAGAACGTATCAGACTTATGGCACCAGCGGTTTATTGGCTTCGATCACGCATACTTCGGAAATGCTATCGAATGGCCTAATCAACTTCTTTGGAACGGCCGTTCGTGAGCCACTGCGTGTTGTCGCTTGCTTGATTGGCGCTGGAATCATCTGTTGGAGATTGCTCCTATTGAGCATGGTCCTAGCACCACTCCTGATTGTGGTCGGATACTGGTTTAATCGTCGTGTCAAAGGGATTGCCCGGACGATGCTGGGACGAAATACCGGTTTTCATGAAGTCATTCTTGAAGCGCTTGGCAATATTTTTACAGTCCAGGCCTACACCATGGAACCAGAGGAGCGCCGACGCTTCGCGGACTGCAGCAAAGATATGCAAAAGTGCAGTATGAAGATGATCTTCTACACGGGGATGAGCAAGCCGTTTACCGAGTTAATCGGAGTCGGCATGATTTCAGTCACAATATGTGCCGGTTCGTATCTGATTGTTAACAAAGCGACTCACATTTGGTTCCTGCGGATTTGTGACGAACCAATGACCGCGTCGACGCTCATGATTTTCTTTGCCATGTTGATTGGTGCGAGCGATCCACTGCGTAAGATGTCCGGAGTGTTCTCGGCGATCTACACGGGGTCGATGGCCGCGGACAGCCTATATGGCATGCTGGATCAACCGCGAGTGTAGAGTGAACCTGCCCAACCGATAGTGGTGGCGAGTCCGCATGCGAGTTTGGAAATCAATAGCCTGACCATCGGTTATACCTCCACGAGCCCCGTGCTGAACAATGTTTCGCTGTCGATTCCCTACGGCAAGACAGTAGCGATACTTGGTGCCAATGGCAGTGGCAAGTCCACTTTGATTCAGTTGCTGTGCCGCTTTTACGATCCAGACGAAGGTGCGATTTCCCTAGATGGTATCGACTACCGTGAGATGTCGGTCGAAGCGGTGCGCAAAAGGATTGCCTTGGTCAGTCAGCAGACGGAACTGTTTAACCGAAGCGTCATGGAAAACATCCGTTACGGCAGTCCGGAAAGTACGCCCGAGCAGGCAATCGAGGCCGCCAAGTTCGCGCACGCACATGAATTCATAACGAAATCGCTGCAGGACGGTTATGACACCATCGTCGGACAGGCGGGGCAACGACTAAGCGGCGGTCAACGGCAGCGTATTGCTCTCGCGCGAGCTATTCTGCGCCAGCCCGAAGTGTTGATTTTGGATGAATCGACCAGCCAGATTGATATGGTCAGTGAGCTGCAAATCCGGCAATCGCTGAGCGAATTGAAAGGTTCGTGTACCATCATTATCATTACCCACCGCGAAGCACTGATTGCCCTAGCTGAGTCAGTTTACGAAGTTCGCGATGGTCATCTGGCTCTCCTGGATCCAGGGCTGAGAGCCAGCGCCTAGAATTGCCAGCGCTCAGAATTGCCAGCGCCTAAAATTGCCAGCGCTCAGAATTGCCAGCGCTCAGAATTGCAGGTGCAGTGCGCTCAGCCGTTTGGCACTCTCGGTCATCAAGGCATCTTCTTCGGCCTCGGTGTCGGCCACATAGGTCACCGAAAAGCGCAGGAAGGGGCCGGCATCATCCCAAGGAACAGTGACAATTGATTTTTCGGTAATCAAATACTGACTGGCCTGTTCGGCGTTTTCAAACCGAAGGCCACCAACGGTTCCGGTGGGTGCCGGGGTGTAGAGGAAGTAACTTCCACCCGGCATATCGCACTTAAATCCGCAGCTCTTGAGCATCGCCACCAGTTTTTGAAGCCGGCGACGGTACTTGGCGCGAATTTGCAATGGAATTGCGTGGCTATCGAGGGCGGTGGAAGCAGCCTGTTGAATGGCTGAAAACTGGCCCGAATCGCAATTGTCTTTGACATCTGCAAAGGCTTGCACTAACGTCGCGTTACCACACACCCAGCCGATCCGCCAACCGATCATGTCGAAGCCTTTGCTCATCGAGTGCACTTCAACACCGACGTCGCGGGCGCCAGGAACCGACAGGAAACTCAGCGGCTCACCGTCAAATGTCAGCATGATGTGGGCAGCGTCTTGGACCACGATAAATTCATGACGTTGCGCCAATTCAATGACGCTTCGGTAAAAATCGGTAGTGGCTACTTTGCCCGTCGGACTATTGGGATAATTCAAGACTAGCATTTTCGTCCGGGCCCACACATCCGCCGAAACGGAATCAAAGTCGGGATAAAAATCATTGTTCGCCAACAGGGGGAGGCGATAAACTTCGCCGCCATAGTATTTGGTGTGGGTCCCCGCGACAGGATAACCGGGAACGGTCATCATGGTCACATCACCAGGGTTGATGAAGCAAGCAGGAAGCATGGCCAAGGCTGTTTTGCTACCGATGCAATGATTGACTTCGCGAACTGGGTCGAGTTCCACTCCGAAGTTACGATCCATAAAGCGTGTGGCAGCTTCCTTGTAGGCCGCAATTCCGTTGTCGGCGTAGCCGCGATTCTCTGGCCGGTTGATCTCAGCGGCCATCTTCTCGCGAACTATTTGATTCGCCATGCTATCGTTCTCGCCGATGCCGAAATCGACCAACGCACGATCTGGATAGTCCACGAGCGCTTTGCGTTTGGCCCGCTTGATCTTCTCAAACTTGTAGATTTCGGTCCCTTTGCCGTAGTTCGAACCGCCGATACGTTGTGCGAATAACTGCTGGAAATATGGCTCAGAGGCAACACCCGTGGACATGGCAAACCGTTAGACTTAATCTGGTTTTGGAACGTTGAAAAAGACCGACTTTTCAGGCTATCCGAGACTGGCACAATCGGCAACCACTCCCGTTTAGATTTCGGGCACTAACTTGAGCAGGAATGATGAATTCAGCCTATCGCGGTGGCAATAGTCGGCTGCTAGCCAAAAGTTTAGACGAACTTGGTCGCCCGCTGGCAATCTTAGATTGGCAAGGGGAGATTCTGTTCGCCAACGCGGAATTGTGTGGCCTAGTCAAGCTTGACGCAACGCACTTGGTCGGTAGACGCTGTAGTTGGGAAGTGGCGGCAGATGAATCGCCACAAGCCGCCGTCCTGACCGCCTTGGCGCCGCCGGCCAGTGCTCTCGAAGGCCAACTCGTTGGCCGACAGTTGACCGCTCCCATCGTCTACGGTTCGACCGCCACAGGACAGCTTTTCATTCCGCTGCGGGACGCCACTAAGACGCTGGCGATGGTGCTGGTCGTCCTCGGGGATTGGGAGGAAATAAAATCGCAGCTGCCACAACTCCGCCCAGTTAATCTGCTACACCGGAGATCCGCAGATGAGATTCTCGTCAGGCTTCGGAGCAAGTGGACAAGCCTCGATAACCTACTCCCCTTGTTTGGTGAAAGCCCAGCGATTCAATTGGCGATGCAGCGCGCCCAGATGGCAATCCAAACTGACTTGAATCTCTTGGTGACCGGTCCCAGATACATTGGTAAAAGCGACGTCGTCCGCGGCGTATTTTCTGGTCGCCTGAAACGGGTCGGCATGCCCAAAGTTGCAGGACAACTATTTCCGGTAGACTGTGCCGCACTCGATACCGAACTGCTGATGGGGATGCTCGAAGTTTTTGCTGCCAGGTTAAGAGCAGAAACGCCACACGTCGGCCAATTGTTGGTACTCGAAAACTTAGACCGGCTGGCAGATGAGGCTGTTCAGCCGATCCTCGATTGGATCGTCAGGTCTGCGCAGCAGTGTGGTGTGGCGGCGACGAGCGGTGTGGCGTATCGGGATTTATGTCATCGCGGTGCAGGCTGGAATCGTCTGACGTCAGCGATTGCTCCGGTAGAGATTTGTTTGCCTGCACTGGCAAAGCGCCGTGAAGATGTCGCGGTACTGGTGCAACAGGTCATGGCGGCCCAATGCGCCAAACTGGGTCGCGCTTTACTGGTGCTGTCTGC
>JBBQRC010000508.1:0-4613 GCA_038215215.1 Pirellulales bacterium | reverse complement strand
TAGTTTTCGGACATAAATAGGCCGACCGCTCCTACCACAATACCTAATCCGAAAGACGTTAGTCGCGACATGGCTATTTTCCCGTACCTTGAATTAGGGTTAATAGGGTTAAAGGGTTAAGCAGATCTCGCTCTCGCCCCCTTGGTTTTTCCGGGGGAGAGGGTTGGGATGAGGGGGCCGAATCCCAAGGAAAGTCGACCCCTCACCCTAACCCTCTCCCCTGAGTACAAGGGAGAGGGGACTCGCAAATTGCTTAACCCCGTGCCATTCGGGGGTGATCCTTGGGAGGCGATCCGCGGAAAGGTGCAGACAACAATCTTCTCAGGCAAAAATACTCTACCAACCCGACCGGCTGAAACCAGACCCACCTCCGGAGCTGCCACCTCCACCACTGTGGCCACCTCCACCACCACTGTGGCCACCGCCGCCGCTGCTGAAGCCACCGCCGCCAAAGGAGCTACCTCCGCCGAAGGAGCTTCCACCACCAAAAATGGTTGGTCCGCTACTGCTCCTCTGTCGCCGCCGTCGTGCCGCCTCGGCCTCACGCTGCTCCGCCTGCCGGCGGCGTTGAATTTCGCGTTCTGCTTGTTGTATCGCTGAGACCGCTGCCGCCGCCGCCAAGCGGCTGATTTCTAACACACCGCTGTAGTTTCCTTGCTGCAAACTCGCCCGTGCCCGCTCCAGTTCGAGGACACCCGGAGAGCCCGCGATGCGCGTCCCGTAGGATCCGGACCATTGCTCCGCTTGAAAAACGGACTGAGATGCCTGCTGGAAAGTGGCCAGAGCCTGACTGGCCGTACTGAGTTCGCCGCGGAGCATATCGGTGGCTGCCGCGAGCTGTGATTGCAACTTTGAGGCCTGTTCGTCTACCGCTTGCCAGTCACCGTGAGGCTGACGCAAGTCCCCTTCGGCCGCAACCAGTGATTGCGTCAGGATGGCAATTTGACGATTAGCGTCGACTGTCCGTTGGCTATCGGGGATGTTGTCGGTTTGAGATTGCCGCACTAGTTGCTGTGCCGCCTGCAGATGCTGTTTGGCCCCAGTGATAGCTCGAGTCGCTTCAGCGTGGGCAGTCCGATCTGCGGCGCAGCGTGCCTCCAACTGCACCAGTGATTGCTGCACCGCCATTAACGTGGCAGCAATCTCAAACGGGTTGGGGGCCTCCTCGCGTCGTTCAAGTTCGTCTTCAACAGCGGCCATCGATTGTTCCGCACCCTTGATCGCTTGCAATGTCTGCTGAGTCACCAGCGGATCACGGAAGTTGTTTTGCAAGCCGGATAACAAGCTTCCCAGTCGGGTCAATTCAACACGATTTTCGCTCGCCTTGTCTTCTACGTAGGCAACATGTTGTTCAATTTGATCAAGATTCTCGTGCCCAGCAGATATTTGCCTGGCGGCCTCGGCAAGAATCTCTGCGGCCCCCAGCACTTTCCCTTGACGCTGTTGCCCAGGAGCCAATTGCAGCATGGCAGCCACGGCACTGATGGGGGCGGAGGCCGCTTGGTGTAGTTGATCGATGCTCCGGGGCTTCTCGGCTGGATTGTCTTGGCGCAACAGCAGTGCGGACCCGATATACTTCCGTCGAATGGTTTCCATCGTCTTTTGGACTTGAGGCAAACGATGCTGTAATCGCTCCAGTTCAGCCGCAGTCTGCTCTTTATTATTTTCAAACACGGACACCGCTTGCAACGAGGCCTTAATCACTTCATCGGCTTGGGCAATGTTGGCCAACGTGGCATCGATGGCAGCCTGAGCGGGATCATTTTGCCCCTGAGCGACCGCTACCCCTGCTGCAGCCAGACTCTTTCCGGCTAGCGACCAGAACGTGTCCGGAGAGCGGTTGGGTTCGTTGAGCACCTCGGACTCCGCTAGTGAGAGTAGTTTGGCCAAGGCACTTCGCGCCGTCTGGATCCGATTCTTTAATGCCTCGCCCTCTGGTGCAATATCCTGTCGAATGCGTTTCGCCAGAGCCACCGCTCGCTCGGCGGCCGCGCCCAGTTCGGCGAGACTGTTGGCCAGTGCTGCGACATCTTCGGCAATGGAGCGCAGGGCTGCCTGCTTGACCAAGTCATTGGCCCGAGCGCTGAGGGCGGTCAGCTCCGTATCGACCCACGGTGAAGCAAATTCAAGCTCGCGCAGCTTGGCAGTTGCCTCAGTTAAACGCGGGAACAACGACGTCCGGGCATGACTCACATGCTGACCCAGTTCTTGCACTTCGGTCATTTTCCGCTGCGCTTTGGGTAAAAAATCTTGCATGGCCCCCACGGCGTCAAAGGTCGACAGTTTATCTGCCTGCTCAAGATCTTGTTCGATCGATGGAATCAAGGTTTCAAGGTAGTCTATCAGATCAAAGTAACCATCGGCTGCGGCGGCATCTAGTTGCTCGTCCTGGGTAACACAGGCCTGCAGTTCCCGCTGCGCGGCGGTCAATACTTCGTGGATGTTGGTCAAGCTGTTTTCGACCGTCGTCAACGCTTGCTCAGCTTCGACTCCCCGCAATTGAAAATTCTGAAATACCTCTTCGAAAGTCAGCGTAATCTCCTCGGGTGCAGCCTTGGCTGCAGGTCTATCGCCGCTGGCTTCGAAACGTTCCCGAAAGACCCACGGTAAACCGTTAAGTCGCGAGAACTTGAGCGGTTTTCCGGTGACTTCATTGATGGCTTGTTGATAACGCCGGCTGCTAATCAAGTTCTGCAGTTGACTAAGAGTGCTAGGAGGGAAGACCGATTCCCGAGCTTCTTTTAATACGCGGCGCACCTCTTTGGACATGATGAACAAATCGTCGACGTAGTCCAAAGCCTGTTCGCTAATCTGCCGCGTTTTACCCGCGTACCCACGCTCCGCGACGCGTTCCTTGGAACCAAGCAGTTCTTCGTTGCGTGTAAACAGTCGATCGATACCTTCGGTCTCCTTGGCCACCAGGGCCTCACGTTCCTTCAGTATCTTGATCGCCTCTAACATGAGTGGACGGCGGCGGCGATTGAGAATCCACAATAGGATCATGACCACGATCACCCCGGCCACAATTGCCGACAGGATCGTTCGCCAAATCCACAGTTGTGCCAGATGCAAGCGTTCCTCTGCGATGCGTTCTTGGTCCAACAATGACTGCCCGCGCTGGACTGCCTCGTCGGCTTGTTGAAACAGCTTTGGCAAGCCTAGGTCACCTTGAGCTACGGTGGTTTTGGCCGCATCGATTAACTTGGTGGCTTCTTCAATACTGTCTGCAGCTACATTTTGCGGTGACTGCGCCAGCGGCGCGAGCCGCGCGCCGAGGTCGGCGAGGTGCATCTCCAGTCCCTGAGCGGCCGCGTATCCGTTGAGCTGCGATTGCAGGGCGTCGTCGATGACGGCCAAGCGCTGTTGTAGTTCCCGCGCTGATTCTGGAGATAATTCAGCCTCCATGGCGGCGATTTCCTCGCGCCATCTATCGAGCGGCGGATCAACGAGAATCCCCTTGGCCTGCGGGTGAGCCTGACGATACTCTGCCGCAGACAATTTGATTTGTTCAACCAACTGCCGCGCGTTTTCGAGCGACGATGTGACCGCGTCGACCGCCCGCTGCCGCTCAAGCTCAACCCGGCGTGCGCGGTCTGTCTCGTTGCGCACAGTCCGATCTAACTGGGCATTGATATTCTGAATCGTATCTTTGACAGCATCGATGATGCGTCCACCGCTGCGCATGGCGCGAATGGCAGGTTGGTCTAGTTGCCCTACCCAGTTGGCTTCACCCATGCTGCGACGGTCCTGAGCGTCCGAGGCAAAGTAGCTGAACTTGCGCTCTTTCAAAAAAAGTGCAAACACAGCGCCGTCGCGCTCCTTCGTCTGCGGATGCTCCCATTTGCCAAAATCGGTTCGGTTGCTTAATCCTTGACCAAGTGCATACTCGACGGCATCCATGTCGCGATAATCCTGGCCGTTTGGGGCCGCGTAGTACTCGCCAGCGGCAGTGTCCATGAGCACGACGGTCCAGTGCGACCCGTTGGCAGCCAACCACTTCGCCAAGTCATCCAATTGCTTGGCCGAAACCCCTATTTCACCTTTGACAAATAACTGCTGCCCGGGCGCCCAGTTGCGGATGACATCCTCGATGGCGCGAAATTGGGTGGCACCGGCGGCCCGAGTCGCGGCTAACTGAGTCGCGGCTAACTGAGTCGCGGCTAACTGAGCCGCTACCTGCCCACAAAGGCCAAAAGCGAGCACCAGCGTCAGGCTAGGCAGGGAGAGTTTGCTAAACATACAAGGTAACTCATCATCAAAAGTGCAGCTGGGCACGACATCCGGAAAACGGGCCGATCGATCGGCCAAGCGTACTGGCCGAATATGTAGCGAGTGTGGTCGCGCATCCCCGAAAAACATCCATTAGGAATTGTCTCAAAACAAGTTACCACGCTCGTTCCCTCGCGCCCGCCCTGCGCAGCAGCAATAGCGGCGGAGAGGGTAGGGTGAGGGGAAATCAAAACGGTAACTTATTTTGCAAAGACGCCTAAGAATACGCAGGCAACGGCCGAAAAGCGACCACCCAAGGACGCGCTGTTGGCTTAGGAGTATGATGCTTTGGGGTCTTCTCAAAACAAGTTACCGCACTCGTTCCCTCGCTCCCGCCCTGCGTA
>JBBQRC010000507.1:0-4624 GCA_038215215.1 Pirellulales bacterium | reverse complement strand
AACTACAACGATGCCAGCGGGGTGGTAAGCAATAGAATTTACAAACGTGCGCCGACGGTGGGACTTTCGCTATCGAATTCGTCGATTGCGGAAAATGGGAGCACGAAGTTGACGGGTGTGGTCGCTCAAACTGGCTCGACCGATCCCCTTACGCTAACGCTTAACTGGGGTGATTCCCTTAGTCCTAACAACGCGCAATCTTTCGAATTGGGTTCGACCTCACTTACAATGGCGTCTAACGGAATTAACTGGAATCCGACGACCCGCACGTTTTCGCTTGCTCACCAGTACTTGGATGATAACGGTAGCGGTCCATCGAACAGCTACTCGATCAACGCCACCGTATCAGATATGGATGCCGGATCGAGCACGGCTCCCATTACCGTAACAGTCAATAACGAGGCACCAGTACTGGCCGGACTGACTAACACTTCCCCTGGCACTGGATTCGCGTTTATGGGGGTGGACTTCGTCGCGATCGCGGCCAGCTTCACCGATGCCGGAACCCGCGATACGCACACTGCGTCGATTGACTGGGGCGACGGGACCACGACTAGCGGGACGGTCACTGCATCCAATGGCCGCGTCAATGGTAATCATCGCTATGCAACGGGCGGGGTCTTCACGATCACCGTAACACTGACTGATGACGATACGGGCACGTCGCAACTGACCACATACGCGTACGTCGGTGGCATAGGCGTCGTCAATGGCACTCTGTACGTCATTGGAACGAATGCCAAGGATGATATTGAACTGAAGTTTGACAACAAGAAAAACGCGTTGAAGGTCGACGCTAAGTTGGGCGAAGGCTCGGAAAAGGTCCAGCTCAAGCAGACCTACGCGACGTCGTCGATCAACCGCATCGTGGCTTATCTGGGCGACGGTGATGACAAGTACAAAGGAGGCAGTGACGGTGGCAGTGATGGAGGAAGCGATCGTGGCAGTGGTGTTAGCTTGGATGCTCGCATCTCACAGTTCGTCTTCGGCGGTGCCGGCGACGATAAGCTGAGCGGCGGACGCGGTAACGATGTGCTGGTGGGAGGTAGCGGCAATGATGACCTGAGCGGCGGGAAAGGTATAGATGTCCTGATTGGCGGTTGGGGCAAGGATAAGCTGAACGGTGGTGATGGCCGCGATCTGCTGATTGGCGGGAGGACCGCGAATGACGATCGGCTGGGGGCGTTGGATGCAGCGTTAGCAGATTGGAGCAGCGGAGACTGGGCTGCAACGCTGGTTGACCTTGGCGATATTTGGGACGACCTCGAAAAAGATGACTTGCACGGTGAGGACGGCGACGATTATTTGAGCTTCGGCGCGGGCGACAATCTGAAGCAGTAAGCAACCTAGTGAAGGAATAAAAGGAAAAGGACAGGCGATGAAATTCATCTGCGGCAGGTTTCCAATAGCAGCTTTGGGTTTATTCGTCAAAAGAAACAACGAAGGACTTCCGATTTGGCTAGATGGCAGCAAATCGGGCCTTCTGCGACGGATTTCATGGGTCGAGATTCAAAAGTCGCGCGGGCGAAGGCGTTCAGTGCGCAGCATGATGGATATCGCCGCAATCTTGTTAACAACAGGCGACTGTGACAGCAAACGCTTCCGGGCTATGGCTTCGCCAGACCTATGCCAGGCAGCCGTCTAAATTGGCGAGGTGATGAACGCCAAGCTTCGCCGCAACCTCGCGCAATCGCTCACGACTGGTCGAAAAAAAGCGACCAAGTCCTCGACCGCCGTTGAGCTTCTGCAAGCGAGCTTGCCATAGGGCCGCTGAACTGCCAAGCCGCTCGAAAATGTCAGTCAACTCAGCCGATATCGACGCTTTGCCTTCGCGAAGCAGTCGACCGGTGTACTCGACCAGCATCAGATAGTTGCCCAATGTAAATCCGCTGAGCATCCCTTCTCGCTGCGAATCTAATTGTCTGCGATCCTCTATCGGAATCAACCACAGAGCCTCCTCCAATTACATTGCGTGTCCTTTTCCATCCACTTTATGTAACTGTTGTAAAAGTCGAGTGAATTGGAACGTTTTGGCGGCTTTTTACCGGCTGACGAAGGAACATAAATTTGGCCAGCCTCAATCTTTAGGGGGTAGTGCCTGAGATTCGGGCCAAGACGAACTAGAGTTTTACTTTGGCCAAGTAAATACAAGTCTTCTCTTCATGAGACGAGTAGTAGCTGATCCAAAGAAGCCCGTCATGTAACACCATTCCGGCGTAACTCGTATCGCCGCCGGAAGGCAACTCAAGGCATTCGGTGAGCGTTCCTGTAACTGGATCGAGCCAGGCAAGCGAAGTCCGAGCTTTCGGTGTGTATAGTCTCACGGCGGCTAGGATGCGACCATCGGAAAGCTCAAGCATGTTCGGCCCACCAATGCGAAGCCCTAGCTCGCGCCAAGTCCAGTCAGTAAATGGCGGGCTGGCACGGCCTAGCAGTCCATTCTTCGTACCGTTCTCGCTGCGCAGTAGGCAGAGAGCCGATCCATCTTTCATCCAAAGAATTCGATCCTCTCCGACACCGTTTGGTACATTGACCTTCTCCACAATGGTCTCAAACTTGACACCGTCAGTACTTTTGTAAAGCCGAAGAGTCCGTTGCGTTCGATCGCGACCCGTTTCATATCCCATCGTGTACGCGGTACCCGAGTGCCACTGCGTACGCCATAGCCAAAAACCGGGATCACCGATTCGGCGCCCCTCATCCCACGTCTTGCCTTTGTCATTGGAGAACCAAGCCATCGAATGATACCGAACTTCTTTGTCAGCTTGCATACCGGCGCCGTTGAGCATAAATCGACCATCGGGTGTGATGGTTAGTTTCGCGTCGCGAAGATCATCCGTCGGGTGCGAAATGAGCGATACTGATTCCCAGCGCTCACCGTCCTTGGATGTGATGACACGCAAAGATCCGTCCGGTGAAACGTGCTTACTCCCTTCGCGGAAAACGCAGTACCACTGCCCGTCGTGGTACAGCAGGTCAGTGAACGCATTGTGCGCGGCCCTATCCCAAATTCGACGCACTTGGATTAATTGCGGTGTTGGCGGCTCCGCCTTGCTGAGTTGAAGTTCACCCGTAAAAAGCATGAGCGTCAAAATTAAAGCACCGAGCTGACCGCATCGGCGAACACGGTTTAAAACGTTGATGGCGAATGACATGAAGGTACTTACACTTTTGAAGAATATTAGTCAGGCGTAGATTCTTGTCCGGCAGTTTCACAAACCCGCATTTCTCAAGCCCCTGGCTCTCACTATAACACTATCATTCGGCGACCGACGGCCTGAGCATAGCGTTCGAGCGTCGTGGAATGTGGAATGAGAGGACAGGCAATGAATTTCATCTGCGGCCGGTTGCCGACAGCAGCTTTGGGTTTATTCGTCAAAAGAAACAGCGAAGGACTTCCGATTTGGCTAGATGGCTGCGAATCGGGCCTTCTGCGACTTATTTCATGGGTCGAGATTTAAAAGTCGCGCGGGCGAAGGCGTTCAGTGCGCAGCATGATGGATATCGCCGCAATCTTGTTAACGACAGGCGACTGTGACAGAAAACGCTTCCGGGCAATGGCTTCGCCAGCCCTATGCCAGGCAGCCGTCTAAATTGGCGAGGTGATGAACACCAAGCTTCGCTGCGACCTCGCGCAATCGCTCACGACTGGTCGAAAGAAAACGACCAAGACCTCGGCCGCCACTAAGCTTCTGCAATCGAGCTTGCCAAAGCGCCGCGGAACTGCCAAGCCGCTCGAAGATATCCACCAACTCGGCCGATATCGATGCTTTGCCCTCGCGAAGCAGTCGACCGGTGTACTCAACCAGCATCAGATAGTTGCCCAAAGTAAAACCGCTGATCATCCCTTCTCGCTGCGAATCTAATTGCCGGCGATCCTCGATCGGAATCAACCACAGCGCCTCCTCCAATTCCTTTGAAGCTCGCGAACCGACAACGCTACCAGTGCGCGCGGCTTGCAGATCCTGCACACGTCCCTGCTTTTTCACATGCTCGACGCGAGCCTTGACCGACGTATGGTCACTCTCCTCAGGAACTGCCGCAATGCCAGCCGCAACTGGGTTCAAGTCGATGTAGGCACATACCGACAACAGTGCTTCTTCATCCAAAATCACGATCGATTTGAAGCGACCTTCGAAGAACGCTCCGGTGCATTTCTCTGCTTTGTTGACCATCCTCGATAACGGTTCTTTCAAGCACTTCATAAACCAACTCAGCGACCCCAAGCGTTCACGCGTCGAAGCGATCCACTTGGCATCCTTCAATCGTTCCGTTGCCAAAACCTTTAGTTTTTCAGGCGGCAGAGGCTTGCGATCCGTACCACGAGGCGGGAAGAGTTTGAACCAGCGATTGACGACTTCTTCCGCCTTCCACTCCTCGGCTTTGAGTGAATCGAGCCGCACTAGCAAATGTAGATGATTGTCCATCACTGAAAAACCACCGACGGAAACTGCGAAAATTTCTGCAAGTTCCTTCAGTCGTCGTTCGATCCAATTCTTGCGGTCCCCCGAGTTTGAATCCTCTCCTTCGGAGAAGAGAAAAGCCCTTCTGACGCATCTTGAGATGCAATGATACCAACGGCTTACGGCAACATCTACCAACTTTGAACGTGCGATCGTCATAT
>JBBQRC010000506.1:0-4624 GCA_038215215.1 Pirellulales bacterium | reverse complement strand
AGAGGGGCTGTTTTGGCGAGAGTCGCGGACGGAAATCGAGTCTCTGGAGACCGTTCGAGACCCGGAAGATTGCAGGAAAATACGAAAAAAGCCGGTGTTTTGCGTTGCTGCAAGACACCGGCTTTATCGAATAACCTACTGCGGTCAGTTTCCTAACCAAACAGAGAAGTTGCGGGAGCCGGATTCGAACCGACGACCTCGAGGTTATGAGCCTCGCGAGCTACCGGGCTGCTCCATCCCGCGAGTTAAATAGTACTGATGCCCGGCTCGGCGCCTAGGGGATCTGCCTCTTTTCGCAGGATGTTTATCAATCGAACGGACGGATCGTGACTGTTTCCCCAACGTGAACTCCCAGTCCACCCAACCGCGAAACTCTAAATACCGGTCCAAGATCTAATCAAGGCGATCACCAACCTAAATCTCAGTACCCTTCCAGCGGGTAAAGGCCTCCAGGGCAAAGAACTCTGGTAAACCAATCTGATTGTATTTTTCCGCGGTCCCCTTGTTGCGATCTTCGGCGCGTTGCCAGAATTCTCGCGGGTCGGATCCAGGAAATAGGGCTTCGTCTTTTTGACTTTCATGCATAAAGATTGCTTGGCGCTTCAACTCAATGTCACTGGGGCTGAGCGGGACGGCGATCTCGATCTCATGCAGCGCATATTCTTGCCAAGCCCCTCGATACAACAGCACTTCAGGAATAGGTTGGCCAGCGTCGCGCATTTCGTTTAGCACCTGGAAAATGGCTTCTGCGCAAACGCGGTGCGTGCCATGCGGATCGGCCAAATCGCCCGCAACGTAGACTTGGTTAGGCCGCACGCGTTCCAACAACTCTCGGATGATGGCGGTGTCGTCGCAACCCATCGGACGCTTGGCGATGGTTCCAGTGCGGTAGAAAGGCAAGTCGAGGAAATGCAAATCAGCCTCGTTGCAGCCCACGTGTAGCGCTCCCGCCCGCGCTTCGCTCCAACGTATCAATGATTTGATCTTAAGTATCGTCTCGTTATCCGGTTGGCCAGGTACTTTGTGGAGCACTCCTTCGCGCACCTGCTGCTGCACTTCGACTGATTTTTGCTGATCGATTCCGAATAGGCGATTGTACTCGGTTACCAAATCCGCTACGCGATGCGCATCGTGGTCAAAAACGGCGATGTTGCCGCTGGTCATGTAGGCGACATGCACGCGATGGCCATCTTCGACCAGTCGGATCAATGTCCCACCCATGCTGATGACGTCATCGTCCGGATGGGGGCTAAAGCAGAGCGAGATTTTAGGCTCCTTGCCGGCCGGATGATACTCGATCGTGTCCTGCATCCAGCGAAACACGCGATGGGCAATTTTTTGCGCTGGTCCATGGTGACGCAGCAGCTGATGCAGATCGTGTTGCCGAAAATCTTCGTCGTCGAGTTTCAAAAGCGCTTTGCCAGTTTGCTCGCATAGCCAGAGCACCGCGCGTTTGATCAGCCCCTCGTCCCAAGAAACTTTGTCAAGCAGCCAGGGCATGCTGATGCCGGTTAGCGAGCCAGCGGCCGGAATGTCCAACAGAGCTCGCGCGTCAGCGTGTTCCTGCAAATAAGATGCTGGGACGCGATCGGTGATCGAACCTTCCAGTGTCTCGCGAACAATGCTCGACTTGTGTTCGCCAAGCGCCAGCAGCAAAACATGTCGCGACGCAAGAATGGGGGAAAGGCCCACTGTCAGCGCCTGCAGCGGCACGTTGGCTTCACCAAAAAAATCACTGGCGGCCGACTGCCGAGTGATAGGGTCGAGTGTGCACAAGCGAGTACGGCTCTTGCGCATCGAGAACGGTTCATTAAAGCCAATGTGACCGTTTCGGCCGATTCCCAGCAAGACTAAATCGAATCCGCCAGCACTTTGAATTGATTCGTCATACCGCCGGCAAAGCAGCTCAACATCGTTCGCGGCAACTTGGCCATCCAAGTTAAAGATGTTCTCAGGAGCTATATTAACGTGGTCGAAAAAATGCTCCCTCAGCCAACGTCGGTGGCTTTGCGGATTGTCAGGCGACACCCCGTAATATTCATCCAGAGCGAATACGACCACCTGAGAAAAATCGAGTTCTTGCTCCCGATGCAGTCGAATTAGCTCGCGGTAAGTGCCTACCGGGGTACTCCCCGTCGGTAAGCCTAGCACAGTCGTCTGGCCGAGCTCAGAACGCTCACGAATGAGTCGCGCAATCATGTGGGCCGCGTGCCGCGCTAGGGTCTTTCCAGTTTGAAAGACAAACGACGGCAAATGCGTGCCCGGAATCGGTCGAGCGCGACCTAAAGGAGTAGAAAAAAAGGAGGCGTTCGATTCCAAAGTTGACAAAGTTTTGACTCGAATGGATCTTGGCGGGAGTTATCAGAGCGGTTTAACCTCTTGTATGCCAAACGCGAGGCAAAGTTGCGGAAATCTCAAACCGCTGGTGTACCAGGTACGGGATTTCCAGTTTAATCGGATTCCTTAGTTCCACCTAGTAGCACTGTTCAAAGAGGCGTGGCTGAGCCGACAGAATACGGCTGCCAAGCCGACGATTTCACGCGAAAATGGGGATTTGAGTCTTATGTTTGGCCTGTCGAACAACCGCGGTCGAAGCGACCGCCTACTGGCTCGAGAGTCGAGTTTTCTATTGGCCGTTGACGTGCAAGCGAAGCTAATGCCGCTCATTGCCAACCAGGGAGAGGTCGCTTGGAATTTAAAGCGACTGGTCGAGGGCGCGCGCACCCTGGCCGTGCCACAGGTTATGACTGAGCAGTATCCCGAGAAGCTCGGGGGGACGATTCCTCTGCTAGGAGAAATGCAGAGTCTCGCGATCGCCAAACGCATGTTCAGTTGTCGCGAGTGTTTTGCACAGTTGGACAACTTTCGCCGTTCGCAACGACGCCAAGTGGTGTTGTGCGGCATCGAATCACACGTGTGCGTACTACAAACTGCGCTTGACCTAATTGCCGACGGGTGGATTGTTTTTGCTGTAGCAGACGCCATGGGGAGTCGCGCGGAGCTGGACCACACGATCGCCCTCCAACGACTAGGCGGTGAGTCGGTAGTGCTGACAACTACCGAATCAGTACTTTTTGAATGGTGTGAGACTTCCTTGGCACCCGAATTTCGTGCCATCAGCAGCTTGGTTAAGCAGGCGCGACCAGAATAGGTCTTTAAGCTAGCCATTGACATCGGGCTGGCTCTGGGGCGACTCAATCGTCGGCTTTCAGTTGCCGCATGAGAAACTCAGTCATCAGTTGATGCATGTGGAAGCGTTGCTGCGGATCGGTAATTCCATGGCGATTGGAAGGGTAGATCATCAAGTCGAATTGCTTGCCAGCGTTCTGGAGGCTGGCGGCCAATTGGAGTGTGTTGCTGATATGCACATTGTCGTCCCGTTCACCATGAATGAGCATTAAACGCCCGCTGAGGTTGGCCGCGGCTTCGACGGGAGAACTGGATTTATAACCCTCCAAGTTTTTTTGTGGCAGATCCATGTAGCGTTCAGTGTAAATTGCATCGTAGTTACGCCAGTCTGTAACAGGTGCACCCGCAATACCCGCACGGAAAAGTTTACTGTGAGTCAGAGCGTAAGCGGTGAAATAGCCACCATAACTCCAGCCCCAGATACCCAAGCGATTCGCATCGGCCCAAGGTTGCTGAGAGACCCACTTGGCGGCATCCTCCAAATCTCGCAGTTCGACACGTCCCAAGTCACCACGCACTGTCCAAGTATCTTTGATGCCGCGCCCTCGGGCGGAACGATTGTCACACATGACGACAGCGAACCCTTGCTGGCACAGCATCTGGTGCCACCAGTAATTTCCGCTCGGCCACGCATTTTGCACGGTGGGTGCCTGCGGGCCACCGTAAACATAGAACAACACGGGGAGCTTCTTCGCGGGCGCCGCGGGATCGATGTGCGGTGGCAAGAGCACCTGCATTTGTAGCTCTACGCCGTCGCGCGTGGTGATGGTGGTCGACAGCGGTGAGCGGACATCGACATACTCATAACGATCTGACGTGCCGGCGCTGATGACACGAATCAATTGCCCATCGATCGCATGTAAGCTAGTCGTTGGAGGAGTCGTCAAGTTACTGAAGGTGTCGATGAAGTACTTCCCGGAGGCGTCGATCGAAGCGCGATGAGTTCCCGCTTGCGACGTGATCGGGTGCACCGTGGCATGTTGTATGTCAACCGCGATCAATTGCGTTTCGGTAGGCTTTGAGATATTACCACTCACAAAAGCAGTGGCAGAGTCCTGGGATACTGACAGCAGGCTATCCACATCCCAATTACCGCTCGTCAGCTGCGTTTGCTGGCCTGTGGCCACCGAGACTCGGTACAAGTGCCGACGCCCCTCTGGCAAGTCGCTAAGCCAGAGGAAGTCACCGTTGGGTAGAAAGCGAGGGGTTCCCAAGACCTCGATCCAACCCGCACTGACTTCAGTGAGCAGGGAAGTCGCGGTGCCCGACTGGCGATCCACACGCAGAAGCGATTGTTGATTTTGAATACGATTAAAAACTTGTAACCACAATTCGTTGGACGGCGACCAACTGACCCTCGCAATCAAGCGATCATTTTCGGGAAACGAACTGAGGTCCACCTGGCGGGCACTGCCGGTCGGCACATCCAGAAGCC
>JBBQRC010000505.1:0-4639 GCA_038215215.1 Pirellulales bacterium | reverse complement strand
CACTTCGGTGGACTTGCCAACACTCACTCCCAAGTGATCTATGTCGATCGATAAAGTGACCTTCGGCTGGACGTCCGCCACGTCCAACGCATAGGCATGTCGCAGGCTGCCCGAGCTAGCCAAATCGGAAAGCTCCACCACGAATTCACCATCTTCCTCTGCCTTAAACTCCACCGCTGCATCGTATTGCGACCGGTCCGCGTCATCGTTCCGCGCGAATTCGGAACCGTCAAGCTTCACGACCCGCAGCACCGAGTCAAGCGGAAAGCCCAACAGGCGAGAGCGGACCACCGCGCGATAGCTTGTGCCCTTGTGCACTTGGATGCGCAAACGATCCACTTCATCGGGCTGCGCAATGTGTCCGTACATTTGCAGCGGTGGAGAAATCGCCACCTCCGGTGCAATTGTTTGCGAATCCAATAAAAACTTCATTCCTTCGCTGGCGATCCGAGGCCGTCCCTGCCAGCCAAACGCATCGGTGAGGTAAACGATGGTGGGCGAAACATCGGTAGCAGGCGAACTGAGCAGTGTGGCGGTGGGGGGGAGATTCCAACCGAATGGCACCGGTGCGATGAATTCAGTGGGCACGTCGTCGAGCGGCAGGACATGATCGACGAAGGCCGCATTCGTTAATTTCAACACGTAGTTGAAGTTTGGGCCACCCGCAAAGCCAATGGTGCTGTTGGGTGTTTCCGGGAAAGCAAATAAACGCAGAATCAATTCGCCGTCCACTTTGGCTTCGTAAACCAGTTGAGGGTCCAAGCCGCGGTCGTCATCGGCTTGTGCGAGGACGTTGCCGCGAGTGTCGACCAGTTGCAAGACGCCATCGAAGGGAGATTGCAGCCAGTGATTACCTGTCAAAGAGGCCACCAACGATTGGCCTCGACTGACCTGCAACCGCCACATATCCACATCACCATTTTTCTCGAGACGGCCGGCAATCAGCACTGGACATGGCACCGCCATCGCGTTTGCCAAAGTATCATTCGGTTCCACTTCGGCAGTCACTGGTAGGCGTTCGATCAGCAGCGGCGTTAAGCTAGTCGCCGCTTTTTCGTCGCACAGTCGCAGCCAAGCGATCCCCGGCGCGGCATCGGAGTTCGTCACCGCTTGGAACTCCCCCGCCTTCCCGCCACACGTGAGCGTTACGTCGGCGCGGTCGCAAACGATGGTTACCGGCCAGGTGGGAAATTTGCCCTCTGCGGTCAGGCTCGAGGTCGCGCCCGCCGCGATGACCGGTGGGTAAAACCGAGTCAGTTCCACCTGCGCAGTGACGGGTGTTGGGATCAGCCCGCCAGCGACAATTGCCAGCAGCGCGGCGGCGACAGGGCGAACCGCGCGGCAAAAGCGTAACAGAAGACAATACATAGAGTTTCTCGGATGCCTTAACAGCAGCGCTCAGCCTGGGCCGTGTTTACTTCACACGCACAAGTTTCATGATGCGTCCAGACACATTCCAATCCTGCACGTACAAATTGCCCTCAGCGTCCCAATACGATCCGTGCGTTCCGCTGAACACACCTTCGATCCAATCTTCTTGGGGCACATTGTAATTACCCCGTTTTTTCGGATCTGGGTTATGGCCTAAGACAGCCATGATCGTGTTGCTCTTGTCGAGAATGACCAAACGACCCTGCAGGTCTGGCACCGAAACATAATCACCTTGAATGGCGACCGAAGTTGGCATTCCCAAGCCGGTGACCACTTCTTCGATGAATTCGCCATCCAGCGAGTAATGAACCAAGCGACCTTTGGGTTCGTGATTACGGTCACAGATAAGCAATCGATTGGGCTCGTACCGCGTATCCAGAGTCATGCCGTGGGCGGTGTTAAATTCCTTTAGACCGTTCCCTTTGGTGCCAAAGTGCATGAGGTACTTGCCGGTCTTATCGAACTTGAAAATATGATTGCTGGCGTAACCGTTGGAAAGGATGATATCGCCATTGGACGCCACAGTGATGGCGGTGGGATTGAATTTGTCGAGATTCAAACCGGACTCTTTGGGATAGGGCAACCGCAGCACAATTTCGCCACTGCCGGCGTTGAATTTGATCCCTTCAGCGTTGGCGTTGCGCGCCGCGTAGATGAACTCGGCTCCCTCCTCCTGACGAATTTCCATATCGTGAATGTTGCTGTAATCTGGGCCAAGGTAATTCTGCACGACCTTGCCTTCAGGCGAAAAAACAAACACCCCGGCAGCCGCGCTGGTGTAGATATTCCCCGCTTTGTCCACCACCACCGAGCCGTGACAAGGACCAATGGCCGACTTACCATCCGGTCTCAGTCCCCAGCCGGGTACGGTGTCGAAGGTCATCAGGCCACATCCCATGCGGACGGATTGGGCTTTTTCTTGAGCGGCAGCCCAGTGCAAGTTGCCGAGTGCCAGGCACATGGAGAGACAAAGCGAAAGATACTTCATGAGCGAACTCCTGGAGGTGGGTGTTCCGTGGTTGAAAGCGGTTGCTGGAATGCGATCCAATTAATTCAATAATTGAACAGTTGCACGAGTTTGTATGAGTTACCGGTAGCCCGATTCATCGCTCGTTGCACGAGGCCTTTGGTGTTGTTCGTCAAGCGTCGTCCCTTCACCGCGCGCGCGACCATTTTATGTGTCAGTTGCTCGGTGGAAGCCGCAACTAAATCGTGCGGCTTTAGCTTCAACGCCAACATCACTTCGGCGATGGGCTGGGGACCAAACTCGAGAATTTTTACTTCATCTGTGTTTTTCGCATTATCAGTCATGTGCCGAGTATAACCTGCGGCGCGGGCGTAAGTCCACGCCCAAGATCTTGACACCCAGTATCTCGGCAACCAGCCATTTTTTTAATCTGTTCGGGTGGCTAGTTGCAACTGCTGCGAGAATCAACGATCATTAAGGGACCGTAAGTTCGCGCTTCGGTCCCTGCCTAAATTCCCTCCCACCCAAAGCCTGCCATGAAGACCGCACACGGAATCGTCGCGGTGATTGCCTGCGCGCATCACTCAGATTTTTGCTGCTCGGCGCTCACGAGATCGCATTACAGCCCGCGTTTTCAGTCTAGCGTCGCGAACTTTGTCGGGCGATGTTTGTGTCTTTGGCTACTCGCGATGAACGTGTGCTCCGCACAAGAGGTCCCGGTCCCGGTGGCGGTGACGGTCCGAACTGCAGGAACCACCTCCGCGGTTGAAACGGCAGCCGCAAGTGAACAAACGGCAGCTTCCGCTCAGGCCTCATCCCCACAACGGCTCCGCGAACGCATTGATGCTCTGCTGGTGAGCGATTTGGAACTGCTCGTGGCTCCCCGGGCGGCTGACGGTGAATTGCTCCGCAGACTGTCGCTCGATCTTCGCGGCGTCGTGCCGACTCGCGAGGAACTCGACGCTTTCGTCGCCGATCAAGCTCCCGACCGCTGGTCGCAGTGGGTAAATCGTTTCTTAGCCGATCCGCTGTGCGATGAGCACCTCGTGAACTTCCTCGATCGCACGCTAATGTTACGTCGACCACACGCGCAAGTCGATCGCGCTTCCTGGCTCAACTACCTGCGCGAACAAGTTGCCGCCAATCAACCACTGGATCAATTTTCACGCGCCCTGATCAATGCCCCCTGGTGGCATCGAGAACAACGCACCGCGCAGAAGTTCTTTTTGGATCGCGGCGGGGACTCGAACTTAGTGGCCCGCGATCTTGGCCGAGTTTTTTTGGGGCGTGACATGCAATGTGCCCAGTGCCATGATCATCCTTTGGTGGATGACTACAAACAAATCGATTACCACGGCCTGTTGGCTTACGTTGCGCCGAGCAAAATGAAGGAAGCGACCTACAAAGACGCGGAAGGGAAGGACCAAAAAGTACAGCTTTATAGCGAACAGGCTGCTGGCGATGCTTCGTTCGAATCGGTATTTGACAAAGGTGTACCGTTCCGAAGTGGTCCGCGTCTACCCGGCCATACAGAGCAATTAGAAGAATATGTATTGCCTGACGCACGGTACCAGTCCGTTCCCCCTGCCGACGCGTTAGGTGGCGTTGCTGCGTTACCAAAGCTGAGCCGCCGGACGTTGCTAGCTGAACAACTTACCACGCGGACGAACCGGGTATTCGTCTCCAATTGGGCGAATCGCTTGTGGTCTTTGATCTATGGTCAAGGACTTGTGCAACCGCTAGATATGCAACACGCTGGCAATCCACCGATGCATCCGCAGCTGTTCGAATTGATTACTGACGGGTTGCTAGAGTGCGACCTACAACCGCGCATGTTCCTGGCGGAACTGGTCTCGACGCAAGCCTATCAACGGTCCGACCGGACTTGGTTGCAGACCAGCACCAACTCGACGGTCCCAACCGCGATCAGTGCCGAACAGTCCCTCGCACTACGCACAACCACCAGCTCAAAGCTAGCTGAATTTGCGGCGGGTCTCGACGCGCTGAAGGGGAGCGAAGCTGCCTCGCTGTCCGATTACGAAACTGCCCGCGAGGCTTGGCGAGCAGTGCAAGCACAGCGAGCTGCCATTTGTACCGAGCTAGATGCGGCCGAGCCCGCGATGCTGGCTGCCCAAAAGAAAGCCACCGAATCGGCTAGTGCCTTGGCGACGGCCGCGAAGCGGCAAACGGATACGGCATCCCGTATTGCCCTGCTGGATGAGTCCGCTGGCAAATTGCAGC
>JBBQRC010000504.1:0-4639 GCA_038215215.1 Pirellulales bacterium | reverse complement strand
TGTCGACATCGTCTCAGGTGAACCGCTTTTCGCCTCCATGGATAAGTTCGATTCAAGGACGGGCTGGCCCTCGTTCGTCAAACCATTGGAACAACAGTCCTTGGTGACAAGAGCGGACACGACTGAAGCGCAGCCACGGGTCGAAGTGCGCTCACGGCTCGCCGATTCGCATCTGGGGCATGTCTTCAACGACGGCCCGCCAGCTCGCGGTGGACTCCGTTACTGCATGAATTCCGCCGCCTTAAAGTTTATCCCCAAAAGCAAATTAGCCTCTTCGGGGTACGGCGACTATTTAAAGCTCTTTGATAAGTAACACTCAGGCTGATGTCGCAAGCTCGGTCGGACACGTGGCGAAGCAACTACATTTGCTGGATCTGTAGGATTATCGATAGCAATTGCCGTGCGCGATCCATCGAGCCGACTTGGCGCACGAAATTGAGTGCGGCATCGATTTCCGTCAACGAAATCTGTGCCGCTCCGAGGTTGGCATCTAGGGTGGCTGGATTGACGACCACATCTCCGGCCACACTGGCGACCACCGAGCGTGTGCGCCGTTTCGAAGCACGCTGCTTCAAATGCGTTTTTGCGTTCGAGACGTCAGCGGGGGTCACACCATACTCCGACAAGGCTTCTACGACATCCTTATTTCGCACTTGCGGATGCTCTGTGAGGTAATCCCTGACGCGTTTCGATTTGCTCGGATTCTCGTCGTCGTTGGACATGTTGCTGGCTGTTCATCTGGAGTTTGAAAATCAAGTCAGCACTATTTTGAGACAGATATTCCCTGTTTAAAGCCCTGAAGTTCAAATTGCGGCAAATTTTGCCAAAAATAACCCTCCAAGGATAACTCGGCTACCCGTTAGGGTTGGGTGGAGGGTGAATCGGACAATTCCTTACACCCTCTCTTTCTCCCGCTATTTTCTGCAGCGCAGGGTGGAGGCGAGGGAACGGGTGCAGTAACTTGATTTGAGGCGACGCCTTAGTTTTCAAACGGTGTGTGGTCATACTGCTCAACAGGGACAGTTTTGGGTTCGAACCAGCCGTAAATGGTGGGTAGAACCAACAGCGTCAAGGCGGTTGAGGTAATCAAGCCGCCGATGACTACTGTGGCGAGCGGACGTTGCACTTCGGCTCCCGAGCTGCTTGAGATCGCCATGGGAATGAAGCCCAAGGCTCCGCATGAGGCGGTCATAATAACGGGACGCAAGCGATCCATCGCGGCATTGACCACCGCATCGCGTCCCCCATCCCCGCTATGTCGCAGATGCCTAACGTGTTCGATCAAGACCACGCCGTTCATGACTGCGATGCCAAACAGGGCGATGAAGCCGACACCTGCGGAAATGGAAAATGGCATATCCCTTAGCCACAGCGCCAGGACGCCACCCGTGGCGGCGATCGGGACGTTGAGAAAAATCAGTAAGGCCAAGTTGACCGAATTGAAGGTCATGTAGAGCAGTGCAAAGATTAGAAACAGCGCGACGGGAACCGCGATGGCGAGCCGCTTACTAGCTTCTTGCAAATTTTCAAACTGGCCGCCCCAGCGTAGCATGTAGCCTGCGGGGAGTGCGATATCGCGTTCCACGACCCGTTGGGCTTCTGCAACAAAGCCGGCCAAATCCCGGCCGCGAACATTACATTGCACCAGCAGACGACGTCGAATCGCGTCGCGACTGATTTCCACTGGACCATCCTCGGTGATAACATCCGCCAATTGAGAGATGGGGATTTGTCGGCCATGGCCATCGTTAATCTTTAGCGCTAAGAGTTGTTCGGTGCTTTCGCGTGACTGCGGTTGCAAGCGAACTTGCATGGGAAAGCGACGTTGTCCTTCAAAGACTTGCCCGACGGGGACGCCCCCGACAGTGCTAATCGCGTCCAGCACATCGCGGGTATTGATACCATAACGCGCCAAATCGGCGCGCCGCACTTTGACTCGCAAGTACGATAAGCCTGCGATCTGTTGTGCCTGCACGTCGGCGGCTCCCTGCACTTTGGACAACGCCTTAACGATCTCATCCCCTTTACTTTTGAGGATGTCCAAATCGTCGCCGTACAGACTCAGGCCGATATCTGAGCGCACGCCGGCGACCAGTTCTTGCACGCGCAGTTCAATTGGTTGCGTGAAGCTGAACGAATTACCGGGAACTTCAATTTTTAAAGCGGCTTGCATGGCCTCGATCAGCTCCAACTTCGAGGTTTCGGCTGGCCATTCGGAAATTGGATGCAAGCGGACGAAGAGATCCGTCTGGTACACCCCCATGGGATCATTGGCGATCTCTGGGCGACCCGATTTAGAAACCACCGTTTCCACCTGAGGGAATTTAAGCAGGCAGCGTTCCATAGCTTTTGTCATGTCAATCGACGTTTCCAGTGACGCACTGGGCAAACGGGCAGCTTGAATCGCCAGATCCCCTTCGTCCAGCTTGGGAACAAATTCGACGCCGAAGCCAGCGGCCAGGAGCACACTGACCGCGAAGGCCGCGAAGGAACCGCCCAACATGCCCACCGGATGCCGCATCGCAAATCCCAGCAGCGGTTGATAAGCCAACTTGATCCAGCGCACTAGAAACGTTTCGGTTTCTTTGACGCGGCGGGCGAGAAAGAGCGATGCCATGACCGGCATAGCCGTCACGGATAAGACCAAGGCTGAAGTCAACGCGCTCATAAACGTAAAGGCCATCGGCCGAAACATTTTCCCTTCCATCCCCTGTAAGCTCAGGATTGGTAGAAAAACGATGATCACGATGATTCCTGCAAAGAGAATCGGCTTACCCACTTCCTTGGCCGATTCGCGGAACACACCCTCCGGCACGTGATCGCCGCCGTGGTCGCGCTGATAACGCGAAGCGCGGCGCACGCAGTTCTCAATCATCACTACCGCGCCATCCACGATCACGCCAAAGTCCATCGCCCCCAAGCTCATTAAGTTAGCGGATACGCCCGCGTAGCGCATCGCGATCAAAGCGCTCATGGCCGATAGTGGAATGGCAGCAGCCACGATCAACCCGGCGCGAACGTCACCTAAAAGCAAGAACAGCATGATGATCACCAGTACGACACCCAAACCGATATTTTCGCCAACGGTGTGAATGGTTTTATCGATCAATTCAGTGCGATCATAAAAGGTATCAATGACCACCCCTTGCGGAAGCGACTTTTGAATGTCCGCAATTTTAGCCTTCACGTCAGCGACTACCTGGCGTGAGTTGGCTCCCATGAGCATCATTACCATGCCGACGACCGCCTCGCGATTTCCATCCCGCGTCACCGCACCTTGGCGGAGCATCGGTGCGAAGCAGACATGGCCGATATCCGCGATGCGAATAGGTGTACCCGCCCGGCTGTCGAGCACGATCATACGAATATCCTCCAGTGAGGTCACTAAGCCCTCACCGCGGACAAGACGCTGCTCGGACTGATGCTTGATGTAGCCTCCCCCAGCATTTCCGTTGTTGTTCTGGAGCGCGTCGAAAACCTGCGTTAGGGAGATGCCATAGTTTTGCAGTTTGGTGGGATCAATCTGAACTTCATAGGTTTTTAACTCGCCGCCAAATGTATTGACTTCGATCACCCCCGGCACGCCTCTCAATTGAAAGGCGATTTGCCAATCGAGAATCGTGCGCAAGTCGGCCAGCGTGTGGTCGCTGCCCGGTTTGGCGCGTACCTCAAACTGATAGATTTCGCTCATCCCCGTAGCGATTGGCCCTAACTCGGGGACGCCCATGCCGGCCGGAATATTCTCGCGGGCCCTGAGTAAGCGCTCGTTCACCAAATTGCGCGCCCAGTAAATGTCGGTCCCTTCCGCGAAGGCAACCGTCACTGCGGACAAGCCAAAGCGACTGATCGACCTTATTTCTTCCACCTTGGGCACACCGCTCATCGCGTTTTCCACGGGAAACGTGATGAACTGTTCTACTTCCACCGGACCTAGTGCAGGCGAATTGGTAAGGATTTGAACCTGGACGTTGGTCAAATCGGGAACGGCGTCGAGGGGGATAGTCATCGCTGCCAGCGCACCTGCCGCGATGATCACCACCGAGAGCAGCATGACTATGAAGCGATTATTGAGCGACCAATCGATGATATGGTTGACCATGGATTATTCCTCCCCCATCAGTTCAGACAGGAGCAGTGATTTGAGAACAAAGCCGCCTTGTGTAACGACGTTGTCACCAAGCTCTAGTCCATCACGAATCACCAGTGAATTTTCATTGGCTTCACCGACTTTCACGTTGCGACGTACAAACTGCGCACCTTGTTCGTGTACGAAGACAAACTTTTGACCCTCATGTTCCTGGACGGCAGACAAGGGAACTTGGAGTACACTCGCTTCCTCAGAACCCTCTAACTCGACAGTTATGAACATGCCTGGCTTGAGCAGGTGGTAGGGGTTGTCAGCCATTGCCCGCAGGGCAATGGTGCGCGTGGCTTCGTCCATGACCTCACCGGTGTAAAAAACACGCGCTTCAAAGAGGCGATCAGGCAAAGACTTGTTGCGGATCTTGACGATCTTGTCCTTGAGTGAATTGAGTAGCGGCAAGTGTTCTTCATAGATGTCGGCCGTAATCCAAACTGTCGACAGATCCGCAATACTAAAGAGCATGACATCGGGCCTCACCTGTTCACGTAGCACGAT
>JBBQRC010000503.1:0-4643 GCA_038215215.1 Pirellulales bacterium | reverse complement strand
GGCTACTTAAACTCCACAACCTTCATCACTATCGATCGATGGTTGGTAACCGATCATCGCGGTCGTACTCGCGGCTGTGCACCACATCAAGTCTTCAGGAAAGAGTGTTACGATGACATCTCAGACAGGTATTGAGCGACTGACACGCTACGGGGTGCTGTTGGCGCTTTGTTGGATGTCGAGTGCAGGTAGTGTCGGGTTCGCTCAGGACGCCACCCAACCCGCTGCGATCACTCAAGGAACAGTCGTGGCTGCACCTCAGGTCGCTGATGCGGCTACTGAGAGCTCAGCCAGTGCTGTCGTCGCAGACCGCGATCCAGCTCATCGGCCAGGAGGTGAAGCCAACTTGAAGCTGCCAGATCTGAGCTCGGTTGACTTCTTGGGAGGCATTTCGGGGCGCAACCTCTTATTTGGAGGACTGGTTGTCTGCATCTTAGGCCTCGGTTTTGGCTTAATGGCCTACCGCGATCTTAAAAATCTTCCAGTGCACGTTTCGATGCTCGAGATTTCTGACTTGATCTACGAAACCTGCAAGACCTACTTGCTGAAACAAGGGGTCTTTATCGGCATGTTGTGGGTCGCCATTGGGTCGGTGATCGTATTCTATTTTTCTTACATGCTGAAATTCGAGAACCAGCGGGTGGCGATCATCTTGCTCTTCAGCGTGGTGGGGATTTTGGGCAGTTATGGCGTGGCTTGGTTCGGGATTCGCGTCAATACATTTGCCAACTCGCGGACTGCGTTTGCGAGTCTCCGCGGGCTGCCCTTTCAACTTTATGCGATTCCGCTCAAGGCCGGTATGAGCATTGGGATGATGTTGATCAGCGTCGAGCTGCTGATCATGTTGTTCATCTTGTTGTTTATCCCCGGCGACTACGCTGGTCCTTGTTTTATCGGATTTGCGATTGGTGAAAGTTTGGGTGCGGCCGCACTGCGTATTGCTGGTGGTATCTTCACCAAGATCGCAGACATCGGCGCCGACTTGATGAAGATCGTCTTCAAAATCAAAGAAGATGACGCGCGTAATCCCGGTGTTATCGCAGATTGCACCGGCGATAATGCGGGCGACTCGGTGGGTCCAAGCGCTGACGGTTTCGAAACTTACGGTGTTACCGGCGTGGCGTTGATCACCTTTATACTCTTGGGTGTTAACGAGAAGGTGGCTGGTCCAACGTTTGAATCGTTGCAGGTGCAATTGCTGGTGTGGATCTTTGTGATGCGCGTCATGATGGTGATCGCCTCGGCTGGTGCTTACTTCCTGAACGAAAAATGGAGCCGCTCGCAGTTTGAAAACGCAACGGATATGAATTTCGAAACTCCTTTGACGCGCCTCGTGTGGGTCACCTCGATCGTCTCGATTGCGCTCACCTATTTGGTTTCCTGGCTCGTTATTCCGCAACTGGGTGGTGACAGTAGTTTATGGTGGAAACTGTCCACGATTATTTCCTGCGGAACCTTGGCGGGTGCCGTGATTCCGGAACTTGTGAAAGTGTTCACCTCCACAGAATCCAAACACGTTCGCGAAGTGGTCGCATCGTCCAAGGAAGGGGGGGCGTCGTTGAACATTCTTTCCGGCCTGGTAGCCGGCAATTTTTCATGCTTCTGGCTGGGACTCAGTATCGTCGGCCTGATGGGAATCGCGTATAAAGTTTCGCTGTTAGGCTTGGCGCCTCTCATGATCGCACCGGAAGTCTTCGCCTTTGGCTTGGTGGCGTTCGGATTCTTGGGAATGGGGCCAGTCACCATTGCCGTCGATTCGTACGGTCCAGTGACGGATAACGCGCAGAGTGTCTATGAATTGTCGCTCATCGAGCAAGTCCCTGACATCGCTGGACAACTGCGGCGAGATTTTGGATTCGAGCCAAAATTTGAACGCGCCAAACATCTGCTGGAGGAAAACGATGGTGCGGGGAATACGTTTAAAGCGACCGCAAAGCCGGTCTTGATTGGTACTGCGGTGGTGGGCGCCACGACGATGATCTTCTCTATCATCATGGGATTGACCAACGGCCTGACGCAGGATCTCGAAAAACTCTCGTTGCTGCACGCTCCATTTGTGCTGGGGTTGATCAGTGGAGGAGCGATCATCTATTGGTTTACGGGCGCTTCGACGCAAGCGGTCACCACGGGGGCACATCGCGCGGTCGAATTTATCAAAGCCCACATCAAACTCGAGGGAACCACACGTGCCTCGGTGGCAGATAGCAAGCGGGTGGTGGCCATTTGCACCGAGTACGCTCAAACTGGCATGTTGAACATCTTTCTGTCAGTGCTCTTTATAACGCTCGCCTTTGCCTTTATCGAACCGTATTTCTTTATCGGCTATCTGTTCTCTATCGCGATTTTTGGTCTGTATCAGGCAATTTTTATGGCCAACGCGGGTGGAGCGTGGGACAATGCTAAGAAAATTGTGGAAGTGGAAATGAAAATGAAGGGGACTCCCCTGCACGAGGCAACGGTGGTCGGTGATACCGTGGGTGACCCTTTCAAAGACACCTCTTCGGTCGCGCTGAATCCAGTCATCAAGTTTACGACCTTGTTTGGTCTGTTGGCCGTGGAGTTGGCGGTTAGTTTGAGGGAACAGCAGGGGCCGACATTGACCCTAGCCCTGGCCTGCATTTTCTTCGCCATCGGTGTGTTTTTCGTCTGGCGTTCGTTCTACGGCATGCGTATCAAGAGTGCCGTAGCGTAAAAAACCAACTCAGTGAAATGCTAATAGTCTCCAACTTGACTAATTGGTTGGAGGCTGGGCGGGCCAAGCCTATGATTGGGAATTTTAATAGCGATGAACCAACGACGATTCTTGTCATTCGACCACTGGGACGAAGTGCTAGATGATTTGCACAACTTGCAGACTGCTGGTTACTCGTCGGTCGGAAAGTGGAATCTTGGTCAAACCTGCAAGCACCTCAACGACTGGTTGACGTTTCCGATGGATGGTTTTCCCGTGGCACCCCTGCCGATGCGCTGCATGCTGTGGTTGCTTCGGGTGGGCTATGGCAAACGCCTCATGCAGCGAATTTTGACAACTGGGCGGATGGCTGCTGGCGGGCCAACCATGAACACAACGGTGTATCCGAATGAAGCGGTTGTCGATGCGGACTGCATCTTGCAGCTCGAAGCCTCGATTCGCCGTTTTCGTAACTTTAACGGACAAATTCATTTGTCCCCTCTCTTCGGCGCAATGGATAAAGCTACAGCGGAGCGTTTGCAATTGATTCACGTGGCCCATCACCTCGGCTTCCTGATTCCCAAGGCTTAGAGTGCCCCACAGTACGTGGAATTATCTGCCGTACCGATCGGGCTTTTTCAGATTGAGTTTCGGCGCTGTTGCTGTCAGAATCTAGCCTTACCTCGCCTTCGCTTGGGGGGACTCCCAGCGCAACGCATCCGCCGTCGCCGCCGCCATCCACACGACTCAAGAGATCCATGAAAACACTCAGACTGGAAGACTTTGAACTCGGACCGGTCATCGGTGTGGGTACCGTGGGAACGATCTACCGAGCCATCTTGAAGTCGACAGGCGAAACGGTCGCAGTCAAGATCTTGCAGCAAGCCGTATCCAAAGATCGGTTGGTCAAAGCCCGCTTCGTCCGAGAGATGGAAATACTGCAACGACTGAAACATCCGAATATCACCAAATACTTCGGTGGAGGCGAACATGAGGGGCAACTGTTCTTTTCCATGGAATTGATTGACGGGGGAACCGTTCGCGACCTCCTCGAACGCTTCGGCTCCCTTTCGTGGCAGGAAGTTGTCAGTTGTGGTCGTCAGATTTGCAGCGCCTTGCAACACGCCCACAACCACGGCATCATCCATCGCGACCTGAAACCAAGCAACCTATTTCTGACGCGGACCGGTGAATTAAAACTTGGAGACTTCGGGATCGCTCGCGACGTCAATGCTGCGGACATCACCATAACCGGCTTGACAGTAGGCACGCACAGTTACATGCCACCAGAACAAATTACGGGCAATCCCAACGTCAATGGCAAAGCCGATTTGTATTCGCTGGGTTGCGTGCTTTTTGAAATGCTCACCGGACACAAACCCTTCCAAGCCGAAAATTTTGCGCATCTTTTCGAACAGCATTTGCGTAAGCCTGCACCACGAGTTCGGGAGTATGTGCCGCATTGTCCCCAGCAACTGGATGACATCGTCGCGCAGTTACTCGAGAAGGACCCAGAGCGGCGTCCGTTTAATGCCCGCACGGTCCAAGGCGTGATGCTGCAGTTGCTGGCTGCTGCGAAACCAGTCCCCGAAGCCGGTAGCGGCGATGTGGCTGCGGCGGCTGTTGTTGATCCCGGCCTACGAAGCTTGACGCGCAAACTGACGATGGAAAACGCCGCCAGTAACGTCTCTTGGACAAAGCTGGCAATGCTCGCCACGATCACCATTATCATCATTGCCGTGGCCACTTTTTTTTCGGCAAGATAAAGCTCGGCCAGTCCCAGCGTGCCGCGCCCAACTGAACCGACTTATTTTGGTGCCTGATCGTAGGTCGATGCGTCAGTTCTGAAGTACCGCCGTTCCAATGGACACGTAATCACAACCACTATCAATTTGGCGAACCCAACATGGATACGTTTGCTCAGTTGAGACGCCAATCGGCGATCGACGACTTGCTAGCTGCGGGTTGGTTG
>JBBQRC010000502.1:0-4649 GCA_038215215.1 Pirellulales bacterium | reverse complement strand
GCTACTTCCGGTTTACGGATGACCTAAGATACGGCGCGAGCCGGTCCGATACTTCCTTCGGTAACGGAAACGACGATATCTACTACGACGCTAACGTAACCAACGACCTGGTGGGTGGGCAACTCGGAAGCATCATCAACTACTGCTGCGGCAAACGAGTGAGTCTGTATGGCCTCACCAAGATGGGCATGTATTGCAACCATTCGGAGCTCACAACCCGCATCGGTACCGCTGGTACTCAGGCATATGTGAATAGCATTAACCAATACAACGGCGTCGGCTACATGGTCTCGAACACCAAAAATGATGTGGCTTTCATCGGTGAGTTGGGAACCGGCGTTAACTTCCGAATTTCCTCTAAGTGGAGCGGGCTCGTCGGCTATCGCGCTATCGTAGCTTCCGGAGTTGCGACTGCGCCTGCACAAATCCCATACGAAATGACCCACTTGGGAAACGTGGCAAACTTCAACAACAACAGCGCGCTGATTCTCCACGGCTTGAATATTGGCGGGCTGTATAATTTCTAGCGTAGAGCTTGGTTCGGCGACCAGAGCGTAGGCAAGCTTTCGTTCCAGAAAGTCTCTTTCGTCGATCCGTTTTCGATTGCGGCAGCGAAACATCCGTTTCCCTGCCGCTTTTTTGTTGAGGCTATCGCTGTAAATCCGCTTTGGAAATTAGTCGAATTTCGACGGACGACCGTAAAAAAATCCTTGCCCTAGCTTAAATCCCATTTGCAGGCAGGCTTCGTGCTCCCCTGAGTTTTCGACTCCTTCGGCTAGCGGAGTACTTCCAAGGCTGCACGCCAGATTGACTAGCGTGGCGATTAGCTCCTGGCGATTGGCTGAGGCAAGATGAATATTGCGGATGAGTTGCATATCAAATTTCAACACATCTGGGGGAACCTCACCTAATTCCAGCAACCGACCTTGCCCGGCGCCGAAATCGTCGTAAGCGAGGCCCATCTTCAACTCCGTGAGCAGGCTACGTAACGTGGCAATCGACGCTGGATTGGTTATCACCCCTTCGTGGATTTCAATCGTAATTCGAGCCTGTGGAAACTGCTCGCGAAGCGATTGCAAGGACTCGATGAAACGATCGTTCATGACCTCACACGGGTGCGTGTTTAAGTAAAAGTTCGCGCCATGGTGTTCAGATTGCTCAGCCACTTTCAAACCCTCCTCCCGCATTATTTCGCTCAACGTGGCTTGTTGGCTTAATCGTTCGGCGGCACCAAACATCATGGCAGGATTAGATAGCCCGGCTATCGTGCTGCGTGCAAGCACCTCGTATCCAGTAGTACGCAAACGATCCATAGTCACGATGGGCTGGAAATGGGGTACAACTGCTCGATCGGTGATCAATCGATCGAACGTAAGTAAGGTTTGCACCCACGGGAGGATCCCCTCCTCAACCGTCCCTTCGGAGGAGGCTGACCGCACTCGCCCCACCTTAAAGATTGCGTTGGCAAATTGCAGTAAATCGCCATCGGCGACGACGCTGGAATGAATCCTCGCGCCGTTCAGATATGTACCATTGGTGCTGCCCAAATCTTCGACGACCATCTGTCCCTGTTCGAAGGTCACGCGTGCGTGCGATTTCGAAACCGAACCCGAGGGGATACTGATGTCAGCCTCGGCTGCCCGCCCCACCGTGAGATCCCGCTCAGGTAACAGGATTGAGCGCTGCTGCTTATTCCCCTCACCAAACTCAACGAGGCCCCAGCCATCGTTTAAAGTCCCCGGAAATTGCATTTTGCTTCCTCGCCGAAATCAATCAGCCGAGTCAAGTAATCATTTTGAACACGTGCTAGAAGACTCACCTACTTAGTGAACCGGCGAATCGCCCGAGACACGTCCCCAATGCCAAATCGACCAAGCTTGATGATTATCACTTCATCGTTCGGCTCGGTGCCAGAGTGAACGACCCCCATTCGACTCGCACCATCGTCTCTGACAAGCCTAAGTCGCGGCTTAGTGAGGTAACCGGTACGCGCTAAAACATACGAGTGTTTTTTGCTACTTAGAAGCGGGTGAATTATCTGTAATGGCTGTGACGATCGCCGCCCCATTCACGCGTGCTGCGCAGGCATGACGAGGCAAATCAAGATTAGAAGTAAGCGCGTTTGGCGTACCGTCAAGCCATGATTGCTGACGCAACTTCGCCAGCAACGTCGGTCAGTCTAAAATCGCGGCCGGCGTACCGGAATGTCAATCGCTGGTGGTCGAGCCCCAACAAGTGGAGGATGGTGGCATGAAGGTCATGCACATGCATTTTATTTTCCACTGCATAGTATCCGTAATCGTCGGTGGCACCGTAGGCGAAACCAGCTTTCACTCCCCCTCCCGCCATCCACATCGTAAAGCCGTGTGGGTTGTGGTCACGACCATCATTTCCTTGAGCGGTTGGGGTCCGGCCGAATTCGCCTCCCCACAACACGAGCGTGTCTTGCAGCAGGCCTCGATCCTTCAAATCTTGGAGGAAGCCAGCGATTGGCTTGTCAACTTCCGCCGCATTTTTCGTGTGACCTTGGTATAGGTTGCCATGTTGGTCCCACTGGACTTCGCTATCGCTATGCGTTACTTGAACAAAACGTACTCCCGCTTCGAGGAAGCGACGCGCCATGAGACACTGACGACCAAAGTTTTCCGTCACCGCGTCGTCGATCCCATATTGCCGCTGCATGGCTTCGCTTTCACGCGACAGGTCTTGAATCTCGGGCATCGTGGCTTGCATACGGTAGGCAAGTTCAAAAGCATTCAAACGGCCTTCGAGCGCTTGGTTGGCACCAACCTCTTCGAGGTGAGCGTGGTTCATGGCAGTGATCAGATCAAGCTGCTGACGTTGCAAGGCGGCGTCGATTCGAGCATTGCGAACATGATTAACTTTGACCTTGGCAGCCGACTGACTGGCGTTGCCGATCGGCATCCCTTGGCAATGAGCGGGTAAGAAAGCGGCTCCCCAATTATTGACACCACCATGTGCCAGCGTTGGGCAAATGGTGATGAAGGCAGGCAAGTTATCATTTGCAGTTCCCAGCCCATAGGTGATCCACGAACCAAGACTAGGACGGACAAATTGATCACTACCCGTATGGAGTTTCAACAGCGCACCGCCATGCGCCGGATTGGTTCCATGTACTGAACGCAAGATACACAAGTCATCGACGTGTTTGGCAACATGCGGAAATAGATCGCTAACAGGTAGTCCGCTTTCGCCGTACTGCTGGAATCTCCAGGGAGATTTGAGCAAGTTCCCCTGCTGGGCGAAGACCACCTCTGGCAGCGCAAACGGAGGGGCTTTGCCGTGATCGCGATCCAAGAGTGGTTTCGGATCGAAAGTATCAACGTGCGACGGGCCCCCCTTCATGAACAAGAAGACGATACGTTTGGCACGCGGGGCGAAATGAGGTGCTTTTGCAGCTAATAAGGAGGCAGCCGCATTCCCCTCCGCAGCCGTGTTGGTCTGGCCAAGCAAAGCGGTCAAGGCCAATCCACCAAAACCCACAGCGGAATTCTTCAGTAGCTGGCGGCGATTGCTCAGCAGCGCCTCGGCGGACGTGAGCTGCATTTCTGCCTGCCCCAATACCGGGAGCACCGATGCACGTTGGCGATTGATTGACATGCAATGACTTACCTTACGTAGATGAATTCGTTACTGGCCAGCAGGCTCTGGCAAAACATCGACCAAGCCAATTTCTCAGCAACCAGCTCTTGAGCCGCAGAGTGTTCGCTGTCACTGGGGTTTGTCTGTTTAGCTTTGACAGTTGCAGCAGCGGTTGCGCGGGCGCGCGTGACAAACTCCAACGCACGCGCAATTTCTGCGTCGCTGGGCGGACGGGCATAGGCTAACTCGTAACCGCGGACAACCCGCTGCGGCCCAAGTTGCGAATACTTCAGGAGCTGATCGGCAAACATGTCGGCGGAGTCCATCACCAGCTCGTCGTTCATCATCAATAGAGCTTGAGGAGGAACAACGGTCACACTGCGGCTGCCGGTGGGCATGGTCGGATCTGGGAAATCAAACTGCTCGAATAAGGTGTAAAGGTTGTTGCGAATCACCGGCAGGTACATGGCTCTGCGTAGGCTGTCATAACGAGTATGGTCTACCGAGGTGTGATTGAAGACGAATTGGCGATTCCGCAGTGGGACTGTCTTGCCCCCCAGAGAGCGATCCAACCGCCCAGACACCGCCAGTAATGCATCGCGGATTTGCTCGGCATCAAGTCGTTGCATCGGAAATTTCCACAACCAAGTATTTTCAGGATCCGCTTGCAGGCACTCTGCTTCGCGATCGTGGGTCACCGCCATGCGATAGGCGTTGGAAAGCAAAATGGTCCGCTGCAGTTCTTTGGTCGACCAACCCGATTCCATGAAGCTACGAGCCAACCAATCGAGCAACTCGGGGTGCGAAGGACGATCGCCCAAGGCCCCGAAGTTTTCGGTTGATGCAACCAGTCCACGACCAAAATGCCAACGCCAAAGTCGGTTGACAAAAACGCGTGCGGTGAGCGGGTGCTGCGAGCCGGCCATCCAATTTGCCAGTTCTAAGCGACCACTTTCGTGTCGGGCAAAGATGGGGGGAGCATCCTGGGGTAACATGGCTTTCGGCAAGTCGCGGGCTACAGGGTCACCAAGGTTGCGGTGGCTGCC
>JBBQRC010000501.1:0-4649 GCA_038215215.1 Pirellulales bacterium | reverse complement strand
CATTTTGCATATTATCTCGACGGTCGTTCGCAACACGATACGGATTTGTATGTCATGATTAATGCCGAGCCTATGGACAAACGGTTTACGATTCAGCATTTTGAAACGGACCGCTGGCAAATGGCAATCGACACGAGCCGTGAGAGCCCGGATGATATTTGCGAAGCGGTCAGTGAATTGGAGATTAGCTCCGATACCGTGCTTGTGCGATCGAGATCAGTCGTTGTACTTACATCCAAGTAGTTTGTTTTTTAGATCAACGAGTTTGCCCACGAGAGCGAGACTTCCGAGTCAGGTCAGCGCCGACGACGGTCCGACTCAGGTGATTCTTCCCGTCCCCGACTTCAGCACGGGTGACGGGTGTGTGTCGGAGTGGCAAAGACAAAGATACGCTCTTTGCGTTCTGAGGTAACCGAGTCTGGAAACGCAAGATTCAAGATCACGCCATGGACGCACCTGCGCCATGGATGAAAGTAAACGGAACGAAACTTTGAGTGATTTTGCGTGCCAGCGGTATCTATCACTACGCAATTAGGGAATGATGAAGGGTGCCCTGCGCGCACCCGCGACCACTGGCAACAATATTGTGTTTCCCGCCGTCAACCTGTCCACCTTTGGAATAGGGAAGTGCGCTCATGCGAAACGCCGCAGAACACGACACGACCCAATTGGACGGCGGCGATCGAGTGCACCGAACACGGCTCACCCGCATCACCTGGCTGTTGGTAGTGACTTGTTGGCTGCCTTCTTACAACCGGGCTGATGAGAAAGCTACCACCGAACAGCGACCATTGGTTTACTCGGTCGAGAACTCCGGGGCAGATTTTCCGGTGCCTGTTCTTCTCGGGATCGACGATCTGCCGGTCATCAAACCGCTCACGGACCCATTTATATGGTCCGATGGCAGTGGTCGTGTTACGGATTTCAACGAATGGAGCCGCCGCCGCGCGGAAATAAAAGCGGAAATTGAACGCTACGAAATCGGCACCAAGCCGCCCCGCGCGGAGAAGATCACTGCGAGCTATGACAACGGCACGCTCACTGTGAATGTGAGCGCGAACGGTGAAACGCTGACACTGACTGCAGCAGTTTCTCTGCCGGAAGGAAACGGGCCATTTCCGGCGATCATCGGTATTGGTCGAGCAACCGGAAGCCTGCCGTCCGACATTTTTAGTGGTCGCACAATCGCGACGATCACGTTCAACTTCGGCCAAGTCATGTCCCACACTCAGAAACGCGGCAACGAACCAATCAACAGACTCTATCCCGAATTGACTCACATGGGGGCATACAGCGCGTGGTCATGGGGAGTCAGTCGTTTGATCGATGGCTTGGAACTGACGAAGAAAGATCTTCCTCTCGACCTAAAACACCTTGGGATTACCGGCTGTTCATTTTTGACTTTCTTCGCGGCTCGCAGCTTGCGCAGCCATTGTTGATCAATTGCATGGAGGTGTTCAAGTTCCCCCACGTGCGAGACAAAAGTCGACGGGGTGCCAGGAATTTCGAACTCGAGCGTATTCGTGGTTACGTTTTCCGCGACGAGGACCCTCCGTGGGTTTTTGGTAAAATGCGCCCAGATTCGTCCCGCTTTGATGAATTGCAGATCCGCCTCGACCAGCCGGCTCGTGGGCACGCGAATTTCTTGATCTGCCTGATCGCGCAGCAGCACGTAACTGACCGTGTCAACATCGATGATACCCCCAAATTCCGCCCAAGCTTTGTAGGTATGGCCTGCATCGTTCCAAGTCCAAACACGATGATTGGGTACTATTTGCAACTTCAGCAAATTGTTCTTTAGCAACTCATTAAGTTGACCTGGCGTGCCAAAAGCACTGTTCGAAAAATCGGCTGGGAGAGGACCCTTCCTTAGTCCATGGCTAAGTTCGATAGCAACACGAGTTCCCCCGAAGTTGACGTCGAGCCTGACGTCGACGAAGCCAAATGGAATCTGCGAGTTTCGCAAAAATGAATAGTCAAGCCCAGGAATTTTCCAAGGTGATTCGAAGCGTTGGCAGATGAGTTGCTCGCCAGTCTTGAGCGTAAGGATTTCTTTGGTTTCATTGCGACTTTTCCCACTCAACATTCCGCCGATTTCGGCTCGCAGCAAGCCGATATTCGTCAGTGGCTTTAGATCTGCAGCAAACAGCATGGACAATACATCGACGCTGCCAATCCGGTCAAAATTTGGCTTGGGATTGAGTTGCAGTCGGCCGTCAAGTAAGGCGTTGAGATTACTGTCTCCGGGTATCTGGAATACCGATAGCTTGTTGCCGTACGCAATGAAACCCTGCTTGATCACGAACGAATTGGTGTCGGCATAGGCCGCAGCGTCAATTAGCACCCGGGCAGCTTCCCAATATTCCTGCTGCTGCGCCATGGATGAGGAGACCTCGACTTCAATCCAACAATAATCGCGACCTTCAATCAATTCCTTACCAAGCATTCGAGCCGTTGCTTGAATCGTTTCATGGTGATCTTTGCCTGACGTAATGGTTCCTTGCCAGGTCATGAAGGAGGGCGTCTCGGGGATAAGTGCAAGATCAAATGGCTTGGACAGGACAAGGGGCGGCTTAACGGTGGGCGTAGCAGGCGGTTCGGCAGCAGGTACTGGAGGGGCTGCGACTGCGGTATTAGCCTTGGCGTAAGCTAAAGAATCAGCTGCGGGAACTGGAGTAGCTGGGATGGAGGCGGCAAGTCTGTAACCGATGCTATTCGCGATATTGGCAATCAAACTATTCTGGCGATCAGACGCTAGCGAGGCTGGATCAGGAGCTGGCTTCGAATCGTTGGCTGGTCCAGCTACGGGCTTAGAATCAGCTGGGATCGACCACGTTGTGCTGATCGCTTTCAATCGTGATGAAGCAAGCTCTTGCGCTGCGAAAGCCGGATCCGAAAGTGAGGCATTCTTAAGCAGACAATCTGCAATCAGCATCGATGGAATGTTTACCTCTAACCTGACAAAGCCGAATGGGTTGTATCGATCGCTTTTTCGACGAACCATCTCAAACCCCGCGGTCGACGGATCCTCACCCTTATTGCGAGAGCTAACTATGTAGCAGGGTTCAGGACTATAGCCAGCGTCCCGTGTCTCCAGCCATGCTTTTCTCGCACCCAATTGCGTTAGCCCGGCCCGCCCCAGCTTAATGGACGCGGACGGCATCTCTTCTCCGAAAAATAGTGCGATGACATCCTGAACGCTTAAGCGAGTCTAAAAATATCCGATTGTCGCGATACCTGATGGCCACCCAAAAGCTGCTCCGGCGAAATATAGGCAAACGTGCCCACAACTTGACCAGTTTGCGTGACCGAGTCTTCAAATTGGAAATCGAAGAACTGAGCTAAATCCCAAGTCGAGTAGTTTTACGATCCCTGCGGCGTTAAGCATCAGATTCGACGGCTTTACATCGCGATGAATCACCTTCTGATCGTGGGCAAAATGCAGTGCGGAGGCAGCCTGTCGTACGATTTGGCAGGCCTCGGGAACCGATAATTTTCCCATTCGTTGTACAAGTTGAGCAAGATTGATTCCGCTAACGAATTCCATCACAAAATAGGGCAAGCCATTATGTTCACCAGCATCCATTGCTTCGACGATATGCGGATGCTTGAGTTGCGCTACCAGCTTCATTTCGCGCTCGAATCTGGCGATTGACTCTGCAGAATTCAATCGATCCGATTTGAGCAATTTTACAGCTCTTGGTTGGTTCAGCCGAACGTGCAAGGCCCGATAAACCCTCCCCATACCACCTTTCCCTATGCATTCCAACAAGCGATAGTCGCGAAGCATGTCCGGAGGCGAATCGGATTCAAACTGCTCCCCCAAGTGTTGCGAGGACTCATTCAGACTCTGCTGAAAATGATTGACAGAGTTTAGAGCCACTTGCCAGCCATTTGCCTCCCCCGCCTGATGAAGCGATGCCTTACATAATTGTTTGAGAATATGGTCCACCGAATCCGGCTCGGCCCATTCCATGTCCGCTAGTGCTTCCAGGTTCTGCGAGCACGTTGGACAAGCCCGGAAGTGATCTTCGAGGCTGTCAAGCATAGCTTCCGGTGTGCGGCCATTCAGATAGCCACGTAATTCCGCTGTCTGCAAACAGGCATTGGTCATGATTTACTCGCTGACTATTGAATGTGAATTCTCATCCCATAGGTTTAACGCAAATCGTAAACTCGAAAATTGCGGAAAATCCACGCAAGTTCGTTTTTAGGCCTAAATTCTGGCCGGGAAATGCCCTGTCATCACGGCCGTTCGACCGGGCGAACAAACACCGCGAGCAACCGTGAAGCGATGAAAGTCTGTTCTGTCCCTTGCCAGTCGATCGATGTTTGGCGTTTTGACGTAGGGGTGCACGTGGCACAAGCCGCTGGGCGTGATCGAAACAGATGCAGCGTGGTGGTTATCGATCGATTTCGTTGCAATCTCAAGCTTGTTCGCGCGAGTGGCCTATTCCGGGGGCGACTTGAGTCCGTTGTTCGGTTGATTCCTCAACCGATAAGGATCATCGAGCCGTCGCCTGTCGGATATGGTATGCACATCAGCATACTAATTCGCATCACTTAGCTGCGTTTTGTTTGCGTTTGGCCCCGAAGTTACCTTCCTGCGGCATTTTGAATTTTCCAGCGGGATCCATCTTTTTTAACAT
>JBBQRC010000500.1:0-4671 GCA_038215215.1 Pirellulales bacterium | reverse complement strand
CGGCAAGAGCGCATCGGCGAGGCTGGTTTCACCTGTGCGATGATAGCTCCGCCAACGACGCAACAATCGAATCTGCTGCGTGTGCAAAATGCGCAGACCTTCGCTGCGAAGTTCGATCATGCGTTGGACATTCGGACGTTTACTACTCAGTTCGCCGCCGTAGATTTCCTCAATCATGTGTTTCGTTAGCGACCACTCAGCCTCGATGCGTTGTAGGAATTTGTCGCGAATCGAAGGGGAACCGACCAGCTTTGCGTACTCGCGCATCACGGTCACATCCACCGCAGCGGTGCTGGTGGCCACATTGCTAATCAGGTAGTGGAGTGGAGCCCAACCCATTTGATCTTTGAGGAGAGAAAAAACTGCGGGTTCTTCCTGCTGCAACTTGGCGAGTGCAGTCCCTACGCCGTACCAACCGGAGAGATAAAATCGCGATTGCCCCCATCCGAATACCCACGGGATAGCGCGCAAATCGGCCAGGGATTGTTGCCCCGTGCGTCGGCTGGGCCGCGAACCAATGCGACTTTGTTCAATGGCGTCGATGGGAGTCGCTTGACGAAAGAACTCGAGAAATCCCTCGCTGTGCAATAGATCGTGGTACTCGCCACGAGCCGTCTGCGCCAGCTTGACCAACGTTTCTTCGAGTGGATGTACGCCGGCCTGATCATGCAGGTCGGTTAAAGACTTGCGCACCACCCCTGCCAAAAACAGCTCCAGGTTGTGAATTGCCGACGACTGATGCGCATACTTCTGCGCGATCGTCTCGCCTTGTTCTGTAACTCGCAAATCGCCTTGCAGAGTGCCGTTGGGCAGCGCACGGATAAAGCGATGGGTTGGTCCTGCCCCGCGACTGATCGTACCACCGCGACCGTGAAAGAAACGCACGTGAACGCCATGCTGACGACCGATGGCAGATAATTGGCTTTGAGCGTGCCGCAAGCCCACCAAACTCGCCAGGATCCCACCGTCTTTGTTACTATCGCTGTAGCCGATCATGATTTGACCGGTCATCTTTGACGCCTGTCGCAACCGCTGGACAGCCTTCAGGCTGTTGCGGACGATGGGAAACTGCAAAAAGCGGTCGTAGATCGCTGGGCTCCGCTCGAGATCCTCGATGGTTTCAAACAGCGGCACGACGGGGAGTGGGCAAACCGTTCCCTCCGCTGTATCGCGCAGCAAGCCAACTTCGCGAGCCAGCAGATACACGCCCAACAAGTCTGACGGCCGGCGCGTCATGCTCACAATCAAAGCACCCACGCCATCCAGGCCGTGAGTCTGGATGTGCTGCTGGACGACACTGAGCGCGCCGATCACCGAGTCTGCTTCTTTACCCGCGGAGCGACCGGCCAGCAAAAAGGGACGATGCGATTTCAGCTCGAGTTCAAGAAACTCCAAGCGTTTTTCTTCGGACCAGCGGGAGTAATTGGTTTCGGCCAACCCAGCCGCAGCCAAAAGTTGCTCGATGGCCAAGTCGTGCGTGGCGCTGTTCTGACGGATGTCGAGTACGGCGAGGTGAAAACCAAATGCTTGGACAATCCGCATCAGTGGGCGAATGGCGAAGTCCGCCGTCTCACGCATCGATACGGCGATCAACCCGTCGTAGAGCACCTGTAAATCCGCCAACAATTCCCGACTGTGTTGATAACGTTGCTCTTCAAGGGCGGTGCTGGCAACCTCAGCCGACTCGTGCTTACCATGCTGTCGCGGCAGTTTGGCCAACATCAAATTTACGAATTGCCGCCACGGTTCATTGGGATTCCGCTCGATCGCTTTGCGACCGGCTAGTCCAAGATGTTCGACGCGATCCGCGATTTCCTGCAGAAACTCACTGCGTGGTGCTAACCAATAGGCAGACAAGCTAATGAGCCGGGCCAGTTCAGTAAGCCGTCTGTGCACCAAGGAAATAGCGCTGCGGCGTAGCTCCAATAATGTTTCTGCAGTGACTTGAGGGGTGACGAGTGGGTGGCCATCACGATCGCCGCCAACCCAAGTGCCGAAAGTCAAGCGTGGGAGCGCGAGCGGCTCGCGGATCAGGTCGGGGTTGAAACCGACATACTCCCAGGCTTGGCGGAGTCGCAGATCAATGGGTGAAAGCGCGTTTGGAAAAACGTGCGTCAAGTAATCCACCACGTTGCGTCGCTCGGATTGCAGGTCGGGTTTGTCCAGATAGATTTCTCCGGTCCGCCACAGAATGGCCAGCAACGAACGCTGAGCCTCGCGGTTTTCGGCGATTTGCCATGGAGCCAAATCGGTGCGATCGCGCGAGACGTAACGTTCGAACAAACGACGATGGTGAGCCAGAACGGTCGCCCGCTTGGCTTCCGTAGGATGTGCGGTGAGCACCAACTCAACCTGAATGTCAGGCAATTGATCACGAATTTGGGTTTCGGACAGACCGCTATTTTTTAGTTGCCGCAGGCAATCCGCCCACAATGCCGGCAGTTGATCAAGTCCTTGTTCGTTTTCAATCTGATTGCGAAACTGGGCCGCTGAAATCTGCTCAGCCATCCCTAATAATTGAAAAGCGATGGAATAGGCTTGCGTCAACTGGACCGATTCAGCTTGGGCTTCATCCACCTGCAGGGTGCGCGCAGGATCTGGCAGCAAGTCTGCCAGCGCAGTATCGCCCGATTGGATCAGCACTTCGCGCAGATCCGCCAGCATCCATTCCCAGTCGCGGTACAGTTTATCTACGTCCAACGCCAAAACGCTTGCGGATACCATAAGCCTATTTTCCAAATACTAGATCTTGCACCACATGGTTTGCAGGGGGGCGCGCTGAGTGCCAGGTTTGCCTGTCGCGCAGCCTCGGAAGGTGCTTTGAAGAAGATTAACGCAGGGTTGTTGGAGAGTGTCTTCGATGGTAGCGACACATCGCTCCACTGACCAGCTATCGGTCGGCAGAATCAGGTCAGCGTCTGTGGGCGAAGCTTAAGTGGACGTGATTGCCAGGAAAGTACGGTTCCCAAGTCCCGTCGGACGCGTAGCGGTAGAAATTGTCGCCGTCCAGGACAATCAACGACAGCCAACCATGGCAAATGAGAGCGCGTACGCCAGCGTGCGCGGCGAGAACTTTTTCGACTTGCGGACGTGGCGTTTCGATCACGACTAACAACCGCAGCGGTTCATGCTGCAGACGGGTTCCGTCATGCACCGATTGCCAAGGCAAGCCGGTCATGAGATCGCCACCATTACCTTCAAACACGCCAAACTGTCCCACGACGTTATGCAGCACCTTGTTTCCGCTGCCGTAGGCTTGGTTGTCGACCGTCGACGCATAATACTGAAGATTGATCCAGTTGGTCACGACCATGGGTGCAGTCATGATCAACTCCAGGACTTTCCCGGTGGGGTCGAGTCGATGGTCATAGCTGTGCATGAAAGTCCGCCCATCCAGTTTCAGCTCGCGGGTGCGTGAGCGTGGGGCGACGATAAACGCGGCATTGCCCGCCAACCCCCACTCAGGTCGCACTTCGGACCATTCACGACTGCGGATCAGCAGATCGTCCGCCGATGCACTCATGCGCGCGGCCCTTTCTTCCCGGGTTCCGGCGCCCGCCTTCCCCACCCAACTTTGCAACTGCTGCAAATCCGGCAGGTGCGAGGTGGGAGGTTGTGCGGCATCGAAAAACTGAATGGAATCGGTGGTAGTATTGTGGACCGCGGCGACGAACCACACATCTTCGGGAATACAGATACCACGGTGAGACAGTTGTTCGCGGACCTCGCGTTGGTTCAGCAATAGGGCCGCCACCCGCGCGTTCGCTTCACCCGAGTGACCGCCACATGCACCACAATCCAAACCGGCTTGGTAAGGGTTATTGACCGTCTCGCTGGCATGGCCGCAGATGACGACGGTACGGGCGAAATCTTTGATTAAACCGAGATTTCGCAGTATACCTTCGGCTGTACTGACTTGTCGTTCCAGGCTCAATCCATGCTGGCCGCAGTGATGGAGCACTGGCTGCAGGCGTGAGTGATCGGCGGTGGCCAGTCCATCAAACCGCCCACGATTATTCTTTTGTCCCAGACGCAGGGAATCTACGATAAGTCGTCCGAAGTAGGAGAGTCCCAGTGTTTCGACAAACGAAAAACAGGATGCAGCGGAAGATTGGAACGATTTCCATACACTCCGTCGCAGACGCAGTCCACTGCGATGACTGAGGGCCGAGGCCAACTGGGTGGCTGTCGCGCCTCGTAAACTCTCCGTCACACTGAAGCTTGGCTTAAGCAGCACGGGGCATTGCGCCACCCCCTGGGCTTCACCCCACGGGACAAATTCGAGCGCCAAACCAAAGAAGCCGGCAAAGCCAAACGTTTCAATGTTCGGACTGACGGACTCGAGGTGACGTCGGATCAACTCGGAACGCACGTCGATGCAAAAAACGAACTGCGCCAGCTTCCGCTCCTGAGCCGGCGGCAATTTTTCACGGTTGATCTGGTCACTGTTGATCTGGTCAGCGTTAGTCTGATCACTGATAGTCAGGCTGTGGCACAAGCTGCGACGGTAGGCGATCTCTGCCGCCACTTGCAACCAATAGCGAGTCAATACGAGTTGGCTGGGTGCAGCGACGTTGTCGTCGAGTGTCGCTGCTAGGTCGCCGCCAGATGCTTCTGCGGAGGCAGGATAAAGTTCGAGGCCGTCGGGAGGCAACTGGGCTGCGACCAAAC
>JBBQRC010000499.1:0-4682 GCA_038215215.1 Pirellulales bacterium | reverse complement strand
TGGCAACGTTGGGTGAGATTTTTGGCACGACCTTCACCGACAATTGGTCTTGGAGTCAAACACCGCTCGCCTTTTCGATCTTCGTCAGCGTCGGTCTGCTGGCTGGCTGGGCGCTGTCACGATTTGTGTCGCGACCCCTCTCGACTTCGTGAGGCAATGAGCAGGGCTGTTCAGCAAAAAATACTGCCCAGGTGTGCGATGACGCGAGTCTCTTTGGTCGTTCGTTAGCTTATGATAGTGCCGCGGCGGTGCATGTGGTCCCTCCTGCGATCTCCCTAAAGACGATCGAATACGATGATTGACAATTCCAATGCCATTGAGCTAGATCCTTGGTTGGTCGTGCTGGGGGATGATGTAAATGCCAGCCTGGCGTTATGGCAACTTGGCGATGCGCAGGCCAGTGCGCCCAGTGAAAAAGGTGAGTGCTCGCTGAGTGTGGCCATTTTTTCGGACCAGCCCAAGGCGTTGAATTATTCTCAACAGTGCTGTCAGGGGCCGGCCCGCACAATACAAGTCAGTCAAACGCGATTTTTGAGCTTGATGGTCGATTGTTTTCGGCAAGGGATTCGTTACGCTACGCTCAATCCCGGCAATCAGACCGCACACAGTGTCTTCGTCCTGCGCGACGTCTTGAAGGCGGCCAAAGGACAACTATCTAAGGGAAAGATCTAGGCGCGTCAATGCACTCCCTCCCCTCCCCTCTCTCATCTTCCCGCCAATTTCGAAAGCGAACTCATGAAATTAAAAAGCTCTTGTCTGGCTCGATTGGCTGTGCTGTGCGGACTGATCTTTTGGCTTCAGGGTTCGGCTCTGCAGGCGGCTGACCCGCAGACGATGCGGCTGTGGGATGGCGCAGCCCCCAACGCGTTGGGGAGCGAGGAAAAGGACATTCCGACGGTAATCGTTTATCTGCCAGAAAATGCGAAAAAACCAATGCCGGCTCTCGTGATTTGTCCAGGTGGTGGCTACGGTGGTTTGGCAAAGGATCATGAGGGGCATGAAATTGCCAAGTGGGCCAATGAAATGGGGATGGCGGGAGTCATCGTGCTCTATCGTCATCGTGGTCGCGGCTACGGCCATCCCAATCCATTGCTCGATGCGCAGCGCGCGATTCGTATGACTCGACATCACGCTAACGACTGGGAAATCGATCCAGCGCGCGTGGGCATCATCGGCTTTTCTGCCGGGGGGCATCTGACCTCAACGGTGCTCACGCACTTCGATGCTGGCCAGCCCGAAGCCGCTGATCCCATCAATAGGCTGAGTTCACGACCTGACTTTGGCATCCTCTGCTATCCGGTCATTGCCCTGGGTGAATCCTATACACATGGTGGCAGTCAAAAAAACTTGCTTGGCCAAGACCCAGACCCTGAGCTCGTCAAGTTTTTGTCGAGTGAAAAGCAAGTCACTAGCCAGACACCACCCGCCTTCTTGTGGCACACGGCAGAGGATAAGGCTGTGGCCGCAGAAAACAGCTTGCGATTTTATTCTGCAATGGTCACCGCGGGTGTGCCCGGCGAGTTGCATATCTTTCCTACCGGCCGCCACGGACTCGGGCTCGCGGCCAGCACTCCGGGTGCGGCACAATGGCCCGGATTGTGTCAGAATTGGTTGCGGCAGATTGGCGTGCTCGCAGAATAAACGTTTTTTTCTTTACACTAGATTTAACACCAGCGGTTGCGGAGAAACACATGGCGTCGGACACATTTGATATTGAAGACTCGAAGTCGGCGACTGGGGCGGGAACACGCCTCAAGCTGTTCGTGATGATGGTCCTTCAGTTCTTCATTTGGGGCGCTTGGCTTCCGTTGATCTTCGGCTACTTACCAAGTCTCGGATTTGCCCCGTGGCAACAGTCCCTGATCTTAAACGCGTTTCCGGTGGCAGCCATCGTCGGCATGTTCTTCAGTAATCAATTTGCGGATCGCAATTTTGCGGCAGAGAAGTTCTTGGCATTTAGCCATTTGGTTGGGGGGCTGGCCATTTTAGGTTGCGGCTTTGTGACAAATTTCACCGCCTTTTTCCTGCTCATGCTGGTGCACTGCTTGCTCTACGTACCAACGATTTCGATTACCAACTCGATCGCCTTCGCCAATATGAAAGATCCGCAGAACGAGTTCGGTATTGTTCGCATGGGGGGCACCTTTGGTTGGATACTTGCTGCTTGGCCATTCACTTTTATTCTGGTCGATTGGGAAGCCGTTCGTGCCAGCAATCCGGAGGGTGTCGTGGCTTGGATCGGGGCGGCACTCGCCAATGGACTTCAGGGAGATGCGCTGCAGAGCGCGACCCCCTGGACATTTATCGTGGCGGGGATTGCTTCGTTAATGTTGGCCGCCTATAGCCTAACCTTGCCGCACACGCCTCCAAAGAAAGCTGAAAGCCAAGGAGAAGGTTTGGCTTGGTTGCAAGCTGCGAAATTGTTGGTGCATCCCTTCGTATTAGTGCTGTGGATTGTCACATTTGTCGATTCGTTTGTGCATAACTGCTACTTCAACTGGACGGCGCAATTTCTCGGTGCCTCACAGGCGTCGGGCGGAGTTGGTATCCCTGGGAATTGGATCATGCCGGTCATGAGCGTCGGTCAATTGGCGGAAATTCTCGCTATGTTCGTGTTGGGAATTACGCTCAAAAACTTGGGTTGGAGAACGACAATGATTGTTGGCATTTTGGGGCATGCAGCACGCTTTGCGGTTTACGCGTTTTTCCCTCAGAATGCCTCGCTGATTATCGCAGTTCAGATCCTGCATGGTATTTGTTACGCGTTCTTCTTCGCGACGGTTTACATTTTCGTGGATGAGCACTTCCCCAAGGACGTCCGCAATAGCGCTCAAGGCTTGTTTAATGTGATGATTCTTGGCGTGGGTGCACTTGTCGCCAACACGATCTGCCCGTGGCTATTCCAATCGGTATTTACCCAAGATGGAGTCACCGATTTCCGAGGGCTGTTCTTGGTCCCTTGTTTTATTGCCACCGCAGCCGCCATTTCCCTAGCTATCTTCTTCCATCCTCCCAAACGGAGTGAAGCAGAGGTTGCCGTTGCCGCTCCCTCTCACTAGTTCACCGGCATAGGAAAGTCTTGTTGATATGCAACGCGTTGCGGTGGTCACGGGTAGCTCAAGCGGAATCGGACGCGCGACAGCGCTCCGCTTGGCTAGCGAGGGTTATGCGGTGGTGTTGCACGCGCGGACCAAACTGGCTGAGCTGCAAGCGGTGGCGGCAGAGGTGGTGCGGTCGGGGGCGCCGGCGGCTCTATGCATCCTGGCTGACATCACGGATCGTCGCGCGCGGCAGTGTCTGGTGCAGTCCGCTTTCGCCTGGCGAGGTCGAGTCGACGCTTGGGTGAACAATGCCGGAGCGGATGTCTTAACTACCGCGTCGCGACAGTGGGATTTTGCTGACAAGCTCGAAGTGTTACTGGCGACCGACGTGCGCGGGACACTGCTGCTCAGTCGCGACGTGGGAGCGCGCATGCGCGCTCAACCCCCTCATCCACAACACCTGCCAGCGATCGTGAACATAGGTTGGGATCAAGCCTGGTTGGGTATGGAAGGTGACTCCGGTCAATTGTTCTGTACGACTAAGGCTGCCGTGATGGCCTTTACCAACAGCTTGGCGATGTCCCTTGCACCCACAGTTCGCGTTAACTGTGTGGCCCCCGGGTGGATCAAAACGGCCTGGGGGGCCACCTCCAACGACTACTGGGACCAACGCGCACAGGGTGAATCGTTACTTGGCCGCTGGGGAACTCCTGAGGATATCGCGAACTCGATCAGTTGGTTGGTCAGTCCGGCTGCCGAGTTTGTCAACGGACAGTGTATTGCGGTCAATGGTGGCCGGCGTTTTGTCACGCCAGGTTGAGTCTGGGTAACAAGTGCTCCGAATTCGCGTACACTGTAAGTGGCACATGAGCATGCTGGAGTTCTCGCTCCGACCTACTTCTGTACCTCCAACCATGGCCAAGCATGATTGCAATCTTTACAAATCGCCTCGCGAACCTGTGGGCCGCATGTTTGTTGCTGCTGATGGCGCACGACGTCCGCGGTCAGGGGCTGGAGTTTCAAGTCCCTGGAGTAAGCATCTCCGCGGCTGAGCAATTATTGATCGAGCAGGTCGAAGATCTGTATGCAGCCGGTGAGTCCGAAGAAGCGATCCGAACTTTGGAGCAGTTGTTTGATCAGTGTGACGGGCGCATTATCGAAGCTGCAGGGCCGCAGTCAGCGCGTACGCTAGTGACTCAAAATTACATCCCAGTTCGACAATGGATTCAATCAAGACTCTCGCGATTGTTAATCGGGAATCCGTCACAACGTTTGGTTTACTTAGCAGATCGTCGGGCGGCCGCCAGTGCCGCCCTGACAGAGGCGTTGTCGAACAGAGACTTGGTGCGGACGCGACAATTGGCCGATCGATTCGAACAGACGGAAGCGGGCGTTGAATTGCGGTTGTTACTGGCAGACTTGTATCTTGAGCGAGCTTGGGGAGTCGCAGCGATTCAAGCGGCGTGGCAATTGCTGCCAAGCCAGCCTCGACTCAACGGTGCCCATCTAAAAACGGTTGTCTCGGATGCCGGCGGCACGCCGGCGCAGGCAAGTGAAGACGCAGCCGAACGGCTTAATTTGATCAGTTGGGTCGAGCGGTTGTTTCAGGAGTGCTGGCAATTAGATGCTCCGGAGAAGCAA
>JBBQRC010000498.1:0-4706 GCA_038215215.1 Pirellulales bacterium | reverse complement strand
ACATGGAGGGGACGCGACTCATCGCGGTAGGAGGTGATTATCGACCCACCGCGACCTCCAGGCTGACAGTTGCGATCAGCGATGACGCGGGGCGCAGCTGGCGCGCGGCGAGGCAACCGCCCGCCGAGTTCGTTTCAGCCGTTTGTTCCGTCGCTTGGAAGCAAGCAACAGCGCACAAGAACAGTTGCTTCTTCGTCGCCACGGGACCGACTGGCAGCAACCTAAGCGATGATGGAGACGCGTGGCGCTCACTGGGACCCATTGGTTTTCATGCCCTGACTGCACTGCCAGACCAGCGTGTATACGCGGTCGGATCGGCTGGCCGCTTCGGCATGCTCCAGTTCCCCTAACCTGCCTGCGGTGCTGGCAAGGTTTTTTCAATGAAACGCTCCAGGTTTGTCCGTTCGTCATGCAGGACAATGATGTAGTCATCAGGCCGCAAGGCATAGTTCTGCCCTACGTTAGTCACTTTGCCTTTTGAGTTGGTCCGGACATCCAGTCGAACTGGCGGTACGCCGGCACCATTGGGCCGCATGATGGAAATCGTTAGCTGACCGAAGGTCTCGGATAACTTCGCCTGTTGAACTAAGTCTTCGATAAACAGGACACCGCTGGCGGGAAACGGAATGCTCTCCAAGTGGCGTTCGTCGGAACGAATCTCTAACACGACGCGTGGGCGACCTTGCGAGTCAGGTGCAACCTGCGCTGGCATGCCACCGGGCGGAATTGAATACCCTTGCGCCTTCAGCAGGCTGGTGTCGAGAGTGGGCTTACGCTTGGTCATCGTCAGAAGCTCGCAGCCTGATTGGGTCGCCAGCATGGCAACCAAAGCGATCAAGTTGAACCACAGTGCGGACTTCATGGACACAGCTTTCTTCCGATTCATTCCACCAACATCAATGCCGCTCAGCGCAGCCACCAAGCCACTCGGCCTTTACCCGATCTAGCGACCGTCTCCACAGATATCGTCCGTCGTTATCGGAAAATTGAGCCCAACCGGAAAAGTTGACACAAACCGCCCAGGTCAACGTACTGCGATGGGTAATCTGCCTTCAGAGACATCTGTTCGGTGCGTCGTAAGTCTCTTATTGGAAAGCGATTATGGCTATGCAAGCGAGTTCACGAGTGAAGACGCGAGGCGACCCGAGGTCGCCGCATTTTTCCAGATTTGTGGCGACGTTTTCTCGCCAGCTTTGTTAACCGCAACCTACACTTGGAAGTGAAAGCTAGGGCCCAGCTCAACACATTTTGCCCCATGTAACAAAGTTGGAGATTGCCCCATGAAGATTCTATCTTCGATAGCTATGGCATTTATTGCCATAGTTTCCGTAGCCGCGCGCCCTGCCAATGGGCAGACTGCTACCGCGAGTCAAAACTACTCGGTCATTGTGCCGCCCAGCATTAGCATTGTGGCGCCGAGCAATCAGGTCATCACGCACGACCTGACAGATAACAACCAGACGTTTCCTCTCCAAACGTGGACCGTCAAAGGAAATTTGGCCAATGGTCTGAATGTCTCGTTCGCCACCACCCACGCCTTTACCCACTCTTCGGATGCCAATTCGAAGCGCAATGCTCAATTGGGCTTGGCGCTGGCATCTTCGCAAGGAGCTGGTCGATGGACAATTACCAAAGCCACTGACGCCACGAACTTTGCTAGCGGCGACGAATTGGCGGAGGTAACGGCGGTCTCAGACGGCGTAGGACGAGCTAATTTTAATCTGTCCGTCACATTTGTGACGGAAGAAATTGGTTTGTTTGCTGCCGGCGACTACTCCACGACTATCGTGGGAACAGTGTCCGCCAACTAAGTCGTGTTGGGAAAAGTGGGACCGAGTCTCCGTAACTGTACCTACTGGCCGCGCGCCGGACAGTAATGAGGTTCGGAGCCTCGTCCCACTTACCAATGCTGACATAACACGCGTCGCGCGACAAATGCTTCCTCTTTGATATTGCTTCTAAACTGGCCAACCGCAATACTCGCGAAATTCGGGTGGCTTAAGAGAGTTTCACCCGCGCGCTCATGTTGGTATTTCATTAGGTGAAACGCAGGGGCGGGGCTGACTACGCCATGGCGGACCTAGACTCATTCCACACCAGGGCAGCGGTTGGCGCTGTTCGTCCGTCTCACCTCAGAGCGGCTAAGGTCCCCTTCGTAAAAGGAATTACAATATGGCACAAGCTCTTACCGCGACTCGGCCCGATTCAGCAAAGTCCGGCATACTCGATAAATTCAAACGGCAGGCCGAGCTACTAAAATGGAACCTGCGAGGTAAACCCGTTCCACCGCCGCACTCCATTAAAGTGGCCGTCATCTCCGCAATTGCTCAACGTTTCGACTGCAAAACCTTGGTTGAAACTGGCACGTTCTTGGGGGACATGGTCGCGCGCACCCGCCATTTGTTCGAACGTGTCTACACGATCGAAGTGGATCAGACACTGCATGCCCGCGCGGTGGCTCGATTTCAAGAAGATCCATGTGTCTCCGTTTTGCACGGTGACTCCGCACACGTTTTGCCCAAAATTCTCGACCAGCTTACCGGCCCTGCTGTGTTCTGGCTGGACGGACATTATTCAGGTGGCAGCACAGGTAAAGGAGACCTCGAAACTCCTGTACAAACGGAAGTCGAGCTGATTCTTCGCCATCCGATTGGCGGTCATGCCATCCTCGTCGACGATGCCCGCTTGTTCGATGGAACCGGCGACTATCCGACGCTTCACGACTTTCGCACCCAGTTGGAAAAACTGAACCGCAACTACCAGTTCACGGTCGAGCACGACATGATTCGCTATCTGCCCCCTGCTTGAAGATCGAATTTACTCTTTTCAATACCAGCACGACGCGCCAGCGAGTGTTTCACACGAGTTCCCTACGCGCACGACGCACGATCGAGCGTTCAATACCAGCACGACGCGCCAGCAAGTGTTACACGCCAACTCGCTTGCCCGATCAACGGCGATTAGCTGCGACAGCCTTGGTCGTTGCCATGCGCGCGACATCGTTGAGTTGGAACGCGTACTGATCCGCGAGCAGTTCTGCCAGATGCGTGGCAACAAAAGACCGCCCACGCTCGTTGAGATGTTCGTTCGGATATTCTGTCCATGAAAAGGCTTGAGCATCAAGGGCGTGTGACCAATCGACAAAGCTGACAGGGTAATCAGATAATTGTCGGCCGATGTTCGCGATGTTCGCGGATACCTGTTCCGAAAATCTGGGGCCCAAACAGGCTGTGCCCGTCTCATAATCGATCGGCGTGACGTAAAAGACCACGCGCAGTTTCTCTTTTGCGGCGAGTTGGGCTATACGCCGCATCGCGGCTAGTTTTCGATGGTCCTCTGGCAGCGCATACATGTAGTGAAAAATGAATTTCTTGCGCAATAGTTCAGGTGTTGGGGTACGGTAGTCGCTGTTATCAAAATCGCCGACGGTACCCACTACTTGCGCGCCGTCATAGACGGCAGTGTTTCGATAATCAATCAGTGAGCTCGACTCGGCCCGTTCCCATTGCAGCGTTTTCATTAGCGGAGCGAAGGCGCTAGCCAGGTGGTTGTCCGCTCGTCGCAGTTGCTGTTGGGCCGCATGGAACGAATAAGCCGGACGCGCGTCCCATTCCGCTGAAAAAGACCTGAGATTCAATGGGATAATCAAGGCATCGGGCCGCACGCCACGAGCCGCCAGCAGTTCAACGAACGCTTCGTAAAGCTCCAGGTGAAATGCGCCGCCATCAAGTCGCGCCACTTTCTTGTTCAATAATTGATCATTGAGCTGCTCCGAAATCATCCGCCGATCCGTATCATCCGTATCGATCCAGGCATTGCAACTATCGCAAAAATAAATCACGTCCGGATGCTGGGCGAGGCAGTTTTCGAATTTCTTTAATGGATCGGATTGGTGAAACGGTGCGCAGACAGTCAATTGCAGCAACACCACAAGGGTCACTAGTAAAAGTGTTTTACCGAGGAATTTTGTCATCATCACTACTGCGTGCGTTCCTCTAGAACTGAAAATAGATAAAAGGCGCCGCCTTGGGTGCACCCAGATTCATAATTGCCAAGACCAATCCGGCGTAGGCAGCCCAGCGGCACGACCAATGGAGACTGGCGAAAAGCTGTCTCCAGTCGCTTTGGTTGCGGCTTGATTCATAGGCCTGTACCCACTCCAAGACGCCAATCAGGAGCACGGACAGCAGCAGATAATTCTTCGACACACCGATTTGCTCAAACGCTTCGCGGAACCAACCTGCATTGAACAGCTGGCTCCAACCAGTTCCGAGATGCGTGATGATGTGGACGGCATCCGCTAGCGAATCGGCTCGGAAAAATATCCACGCGAAGCAGATCAACGTAAACACCAGCAGGCGTTGACAGAAAGCATGCAGGCCAGGTACCTGGTCCAGGCCTGCCGCTTGGGCCAGGCGGGCGCGGACGCTGCTGGTCATGATCGTCGCGATCAAAAAGAAAGCATGCAGAGCGCCCCAGATCACGTAAGTCCAGTTTGTGCCATGCCACAGCCCGCTAACGAGAAATACGATCGCTAAATTGACATACCAGCGCGTCGTCGCGACTCGGTTTCCACCAAGCGGGATGTAAAGATAATCGCGAAACCAAGTTGACAATGAAATGTGCCAACGCGACCAGAACTCCGCGACGCTGCGCGCCATGTACGGGCGATCAAAATTGAGCATTAAGCGGTAACCAAAGACCTG
>JBBQRC010000497.1:0-4709 GCA_038215215.1 Pirellulales bacterium | reverse complement strand
GGTTCGATTGCGCTGTGCGTAAGCGAGGTTGGTGGGCGCCCCTTGCCCGCGGGCCAATCGCCTGTAGGAATTGGTGGTGGGATTGGTCAGTGCCAGCAGAGCGGGTGCATGTTTCAAGATGCCGCCGAGCGCGTACAACCCAGCGTCGCTTAACCCAGCATAGCTTTTGCCCGCAAATAGCGGTTCGCCCCCCTTCCATAGTGAAAAATGCGTGTGCATCCCAGACCCGGTGTCTCCCATCACCGGCAGCGGCATGAACGAGGCCGTTTTGCCATGCCGCCGGGCCACGTTTTTGATGATGTATTTGTACATCATCAGATTGTCTGCAGCTTGCACCAAGCTACTGTAGTGCACCGCAATCTCAGCTTGGCCAGCGGAGGCGATCTCGTGATGATGGCACTCGGCTTCAACACCGCACTCGATCAAGGTCTGCATCATCTCCGTGCGAATGTCCATGAATTGATCGCCCGGGGGACAATGGCAATAAGCCTCCTGCTGGCCGAGTTTGGACATATAGCTCGCACTCCGATTGCACTGTGCATCGGCACTCTCGATGCGGTAGTACGCTTCAGCCGGAGATTGATCGAACTGAATATCATCAAAAATGTAGAATTCCGTCTCGGGGCCAAAGTAGGCGTGATCCGCGATCCCAAGACTTGTCAGATAGTGCTCGGCGCGGCGGGCAATGTGTCGCGGATCCGAGCTTAGTTCCTCGCGTGTTATCGGATCATAGATCGTACACACGAGGGACAGCGTTGGTATTGAAGTGAAGGGGTCGATGCAAGCGGTATCGGGCTGGGGGACGAGCAACATGTCGAACCCGGCTGCTGATTGCCAACAGCGGATTCCCGATCCGTTGAACCCATAGCCATCTTCAAAGGATTGTTCGTACAAGCGTGAGACAGGGATGGTCGTGTGATGCCACTGTCCTAAGATGTCGGTAAACCGGAGATCGACCGCCTTAACATCATGCTCGCGACACAATACAAGTACTTCTTGAGGCGAGCGCGGTACTGATTTGCGTTCCATAGACAACTCACGGTGATCAACGATAGCCGACTGGCGGAAAACTCACTAGACAATATTACGGCTCAAGTCGGCTTGGTAACAGGCCCCTTGTCGGCAGTGGCAGCCGCCTGGTCAGATTGCATCTGCGTGGGTTGCCAGAGCACAAAAAATGCTGGGACAAGGATGCTTCGCACTACGAGTGTATCGAGCACGACTCCAAAGGAGAGCGCAAATCCCAATTCGGTAATCCCGCGCAAGACAGGTGCATCATTGGGGAGCCAACCGTCTGGAAGCGCGGCGGATAATCCATGTAAAATCGCCGGGCTCGTCATGGCGACAAAGGTACCCGCCATGACGAAGCCACAACTCGTAATGATCCCGCCGGTCAAACATAGCGCCCGCCTGACCGCTTCAGTACGATTGTGCTTGCGCTGTTCTTCGAGAATGCGGGTGGTCAGATAGACGTTGTAGTCCTGTCCAACAGCCACAAGAATCACGAACAAAAAGAGTGGCACTTTCCAGTCCAAACCGTGATACTCGTCGGCATATATCCACGCGAAGGTCCAGTAGGTGACGCCCAGAGTAGCGAAGTAGCTGAGCAAGACGGTTAAGATCAAGTAGGTCGATACGACCCATTGACGCAACAGCACCAGCAATACCAACCACACACCCAGGGTTACGAGAAGTTGAATCCGGGTTTGATCGGCTTGAGTGATGGTGCGCAAATCGGTGATGCCGACCGTGGTTCCCGCCGTCACAATTTGCGATCCCTGCCATGGTGACTGCTCCCGTAGAGTTTCTTCGAGCAGCAGTTCGCGCAGGTTTTTGAGCGTCGTGCTCGCATCCAACGAAAAAGGATTGTCACTCAAGACGACATCAAATTTGGCCAATCGTTGGGCGAGTGAATCGACGCTGCTCACGTAGCGCTCACGGGTAATACGGTGTCCCTGCAAAACACGCCTTCGCCAAGCATCACTGTCGAGCAATCCCATACGGCGGTCGGGTGGATAATCGCCGAGCGGATCGGTCAAGCATCGCACCGAGTCGACGCCGGTCGCATACAGTTTCTTACTCAGTTCAGCACATGCGCTGCGCAAGCGATCATCCGATTCAAATTGCTTTTCAGCAATCACCATGATAGTGACTGGGCTGCCATCTTGGACCGGAAAGTACTCCGCGATGAGTTTGGCACCGCGGCGACTGGCGGCCGACGGCGATAGCTCTTCCGTCAAGTCGTAGGTTACCCAGCCAAGGCAAGCGATCCCATAAATTGCGGGAACCGATAGAATTGCGAAGGTTCCGACTAACAGCCATCGCGGATACGTAATGATCAGCTCGGCCAGCCATTCCCAGAATTTGGACCAAGTGCTGGCCGTCAGCGGCCGGCCAATTTCAGCTGTGCGGAGGACGGGCCAATATGCCAGACGCCCAAGCCCGCTCAGCAAAGCGGGGGTGAAACTGAGGCAGACGATCAAGGTAATCGTCAGTGAGATCGCAATGATTGGTCCGCTGTATTTGAATTTTTCAAACCGCGAGAACCACATCAGCGTGAGGCCCACGATCGTGGTGAAGGCGCTGGCAACCAGTGCGTTGTGCACGCTGCGCCAACCGCTGGCGACGACCTGCTGCATTTGCCGCCGCGTGCAGACCACGCGCGTTTGCAATAATTCGCGGTTGCGAGCTAGAAAGAACAGGCAGAAATCGGTTCCGGCGCCAAAGAGCAGTACGACCACAAAAATACGTGTGGTGGTGAAGACGCCAATCCCATAACTGGTTGGATCGTGTGGGTCGCGTGCCAGCAAGGCAATCACCGCTGTCGCCACGGAGAGACTTAGGCCAATACTGGTTAGCGGAATGGCCACTAAAAAAGGACCTCGATAGACCAATGCCAAAATTCCTAAGACCAGAATGACCGTCACCCACTCGGTCTTTTTCACCACGCTGGCGGCCGCCCGCAGCATGTCGGCACCCACTGCAGCAGAGCCACTGATTTGAATCTGCAGGTCATCTGAAACGATCTCCGCATGTTCCGATCTTACTTGTTTGATCAGCGACTCTAAACCTTCCAGTACGGCGATATTGCCAGTGGCGGTGAAGTCGCTGCTGAGTTGCACTGCGATCAAACGCGCATGTTGATCCGAACTCAACAGTTTGTGTCCTACCACCGGGTCGCGCCATGTCCAGACGTCACGCAGATACGTCGACCAGAGTGGCTGGGCATCCGAAATAACAGCCGTTTTTTGCTCAACCATCAATTTGGCCGTCTCAAGATCCGTGGCCGATTCGGCCGCTTTTCCCAGACCGCCATAAAGTTCGCCACGCAATTGAAAGGCATTTGGCAAGCGACTGAAAGGGATCGCAGGCTGCTGCGAGCCCGCAAAACGACTTATTTCTTCATCGATTTCGATCGCCTGAGTGAGATTGTCACGAATGGTTTCGATCAAAACGGAGTCGCGACGTGTGAGCTGGTCTTCATTCCAAGGGGGCTTGGCGAGCCCCTCCTCGCGGAGCGCGCAAATGGCCGTCAACCAATGCAATCGTCGGGCAACATCCAGCGCCACAAAAATGTTTCCCGGTTGCGGCTTAGCACTGCGACTGGCAAAGACCAGCATCATTTGGCTGCGGGCTTGTTGTCCGGGAAAGGCTTGCTCGAGTGTCTTTTGGCCAATCGCGCTGGGGACATAACTGGGAAGAAACTGCAGGTCACCGTCGGCAGCAATCGAACTCCACTCGGGTGCAATCACACGCAACAAAATGGCCAAGCCGATCCAAGCCACAATGACCGCCGGCCAGTAGCGGGTCACAATGCGGCTCGCGATTAGTTTGTACCACCCCATGGAGAGCTGCTTTGTAAGTGTGGTGAGAGGGAAGCGCAGCCGCGGTGGTGGCGTCTACCGACAACGAAGTCTTCACCGTGCATTTGCTGGACTACGTTGCCGGCCCGTGACGGGCCAACCGAGGGCAGTGGGGTTAGGGTAATCGGGCCGGGGTGGGGAATTCAAGCATAAACTTCGTGCCACGACCCACCTCGCTCTGGACGCTGATACGGCCGCCGTGAGCCTCTATGATCTTTCTCGCTGTGGGTAGACCCAAGCCCGAACCACCATGCTTCGTCGAATAAAAGGGTTCGAACATCTTTATGGCAGTGGTGTCATCCATGCCACAACCGGTATCAATCAAGTCGAGCGCCACGCCACGTGGGGTTGAGTAAGTTCGTACCACCAGTTGCCCGCCGTCGGTCATGGCCTCCAAGGCATTTTTTACCAGGTTGATGAACGCGGCCTGCAGTGAATCGCTATGCAACAAAATGCCGGGAAGATCCGTGTCAAGATAGCGAATGACATCGATCCCCGATTTATCTGCTTGGGGCTTAAACAATCGCAACACAGTCTCCACTTGCTCATTGATACTCCCTGGCGTCATTTCCAAGTCGCGCATGCGGGCAAAACGCAGGAAATCACGGAGCAAGTTCTCCATACGTTGACATTGCTGCCGAATCATGTCGACCTTGGTCTCGGCACGGCGTCGACCTGGCCATTCGCATTCGCTAAGCTCTTCGCTGAGCAGGTCGGCGTTCATGTGGATCACCGACAGCGGATTCTTGATTTCATGCGCCAACGAACCGGCCAATTCAGCCAGTTCGTGGTACTGTCGCCGTAAATCGTCTTCCGCAGTCGTCGCGTCCAATTCGACAGTCTCCT
>JBBQRC010000496.1:0-4744 GCA_038215215.1 Pirellulales bacterium | reverse complement strand
GGGCATTATAGCCGTAGGCATTTGTCATCTGGGTTTCGCCCGCATAGCTGACCACGACCTGGTTAGGACCGCGATGAGCGCCCAGGTAGTCGTATCCTACCAGCGCAACCTCCGAGGTGATGCCCTTCCATTGCTGAACTTCGGAAATCACAGTGCTCTTGTGAATATCGTAATTCAAAGTCACTAAGCTGTAGTTGCCACCGGTCGGATCGCCATCTGACGCCATGTGCAACCGACCAAGCGTTTCGTAGCTGTAGAAAAACTGGCGAATACTAGCTTGCGGAGCACCGGCGTCGAACCAATCTTCACGGGTAACTTGGGAAAGCTGATCGTACTGGTAGCGAATGATGTCACCATTTCGGTCCACGCGTTCGGTTAGATTACCTAACAAGTCATACGAAAAATGGCTGGTTTAAAGGTGTCAGGTACCTTTTTTGGCTATTTCGGCATTTTTTGGTGGTCGGCCCCGGGGCCTGAGCGTCGACTCTAAATCACATCGGCGAACCGTCGATTCGACCCACGATTCGTCGCCGTAGGGCGATCCTCGTTTCATACACCACTGCAACCGTTTTTGTTCCTTGGGTGTAAGTGACTCGCGGACGCGCTCGACCCAGTCGGATCGACGTGGTACGGGCCATGGACTCAGCAACGACTTTTCGCTTGCCGTTCCGTGACGCCAGCGCCAGAGACTTCCGTAACGCCAAAGATCGGGATTATCGCACAATTTTGCTGAGTAAGCATTCCGTTCAACATAACGGCAGACGGACAAGAAGTGCTCGTCGCTCTGAATTGGAAAAGACTTGTAGCGGCCCTGATAAAGGTGACCTTCACCCGTAGTGCGATAGTGCGAGTTGTAACGCTGCGTATGAGTCAGCCCCAACCACTGACCGAAGCGACTCATCTCGCCATCGACCTCGGGGCTGACAACCAAATGCCAGTGATTGGGCATTAGGCAAAACGAAAATAGTTTCAGTTGCAGGCGTTCAAGCGCTTCGCCGATGATTCTCTCGAAAGCTTCGTAATCCCCATCTTTGTGAAAGATCGTAGCTCGCCGATTGGCCCGGTTTAGCATGTGATAGATCGCGCCACCTTCATCTGCCCGCTTGGCCCTGCCCATCGCAATTCCTCCTCAAAGGAATCGAAAGCATAACAACTAAATGCTACCTCGTCAACACAAAACGGTACCTGACACCTTTGAGTTCTCCCCCGTGAATTATGCGAAAACGGGGATACCGCAGAACTCGGTCCAGCTCCGCCAGCATGAAGTTCGACGTGCAGAGCAAATTTCCTTCCGCTATCGTTCTCCGCAAAAGTTAAGACGCTAGACCAGACGGAGAAGCCACGGCGCGAACGATGATATTTGTATCGAGGACAATCTTTGCCATTACTCTTTGGTACTTTGGATCGCCTCAGCAATAGCTGCATCAATCTCAGAGGAAGTCACAGCTTGCTGGGTGGAATTTTCATGAGCCTTGCTCAGTAGCGCTTCAATTCGAATCCGCGCTGCTGCTTTATCAACTTCGGTCGGCTCCACGCCAGGGCGATAAGCAAGAACAAAGATGCGTTGATCGGGAGCCAAACCTCCGCCGACGAGCTCCTCAATGGCGTCACGTTGTTTCTGCGTAATGTCGCTAACGGTACGGTCAACGGATGTTTGAATGGATTGGCTCATGGTTATTGGCTCCTAACCCTATGATAGCAGCTATATGCAACACAGTCACGCTGAAAGGCTGCCGGTCGATTTGTGCTGGAAAAGCCAAGTGGAACTGCCTAACTCGCAATTGGCAGAAAGCGTATCTCCGCCATCGCCGCAACTTCGCTTAGCTTTCCTACCATCAGAACAAAAGTTCGGGGACACAGCAAAATCCTGGCGCCCAAGGTGTTAGGGGACACAGGAAAATACTGGCGACCAGATATTCGGGCCGGAGACGCTCTTCGAGATTCAATTAGCAAAGCGTGAACGTTTGCCATAGATTTTTCTAGAGAACAGTATTGGGACACAGCACGAGCACGTGGTTGGATAGAGCCGCGTTCGGCAGCCAAAGCAATCTGCTGTGTCCCCAGACATCGCCCCAGACATCTGCTATTTAGTTTGTGGGGGGCGGCTCTTTTGAGAGCTTAGCCCTTTTTTTTGATCCGATGCATTGCTCAGCCTTGATCAACTGAAATACAAGGTAATCTCGGGAAGCAATGCTTCGGCAAGGTCATGGTTCGCTGGCGAGTTCTGAAATACTACGACGTCGCACCGAGTTTCTTTGATTCCGCGTACTACTGTTGATTGCAGAGCAGCATCCAGAAACGTGGGGGCGACCAGACTCAGCACGGCTGGCGCGACTTGTTGCGTACAACGTCTGATTTCGTTGAACATTGCTCGCAACGCCTCGTCAAGCACTTGTGGCTTGAACTTCCTAATAGTTTCGGGGCACAGCACTGGAAGCTTGGCCTGAAAGTAAATGCTAAATACATCATGCACTTTCAGCGCCGTTCCCAGCGTCCCAGATGGTGATTCCGGGATATGTTCAAATGCAAGGCTGATGGGAGACTGCACGGACGCTGGCCATTGCTGCAGAATTCTCGGGTCCGCGACTCCTGGCTCGGTCTCAAGCATGTCCAACACTGGAGAGCGGCTAGGTCTGTGCCCGTCTGCACGTCGCTTCAGATTGACCAATACGTGGAAAGGAAAACTGAAATTCGTCAATTTTGACTGGCAATCGACTTCGGAGTCTCGAAGACGAGTGGCCAATTCAAAATCGCCACTAGCGATCGCATCTTCCTTGCTCTGTCGCAGAGTCGAGATGCGTTGTGTGAGTTCGAGAGCCTCGGTTTTTACGAGGTCTTGGCTTTCCATCTCAATGGTTCCGCAGGGAATGTTGATGAACTAAGCAACAGTCGGAAGGTGGGTTACCAATGGCATCTTCCCACTTATCCCTGGTTTGTCAATTATTTATCCCTAAGACATGTCACGGGGACACAGCCAATCGTGGTGCTTGCGAGCCGCAACATGCGGGAGCTTAGAAATCGGAGAGCGAGTAGTGTCTACCAGCCCACTCGACCGTGGTGCGACGGCCGGCGACAACGACGTCACACATAAGTCAGCAATAACTTCGAGGCGGCGACGACGGATGCTAGCGACGTTGTTTCGCTGGTGGTGTGGTAGCCCGTTGTGGGAATCTGTAGCGTGGTGCCGTTGATCCGCCCCTGGGTGGCGTTGACAAGTCGCCCGAGTTCAGTGCGACCCAGCGAAAGCGGCTTGGAACGCGTGGCATTTTGAGCTTCCACATAAGCGTCTTTAAAACTCGTGCGAATCTGCATTCGCTCACACTTGGCGACAAGTTCCTCAGTGAACGGGCCAGAAAATTCTCCGTTGGCGTCCTTGCGACGCAGCACGAGGTCTTGCTGCTCGGCGGCCTCGCGTGTCGGATAAGGGCTGGTATCCAAGACGATCAAGCGGTCAGTCCATAGTTGTTGACGCTGGAACCAAGCGAGCGCGTACCGCCAACTGCGCCCCGCCTCCTCTTGGGCGGTGAAGAGCGCCGTCCCCTGAAAGCCACAGCGAAACAGGTGGATTAACAACGCCACGCTCAGGACGTTATCTAACTGTGCTGACAGGTGACCATCCTGAATGCGGAGTCGATCCAAGAAGGAAATTGGGGTGCCAGGCTGCAAGAACTCGAGGCCATCGAGTTCGAAGATCAAGTTTCTGCGCTGCGGGCAAACGTACGAACGCGTAATCGCAGCCTGACCTTGGTAGGTGCCGGTGTAGGGCAAATGGGCTTGCACACGTTGACCGCGGAAGCGATCGGAGATCGAGCCCATCATTTGTTCCGAAACCGATTCGCCGTTGAGCTCGCTCTGATTGCCCGCGATAAAAGCCGCGTACTGAAATTCGTTTTGGCCGGTGCACAATAAGCCGTGCCGGTCGATATGTGCCGACAGATATAGCTGATCGGGATCGCGTCCCCGCGCGACTAGCACACCTTGGTAATAACGAACTTCAACTCCAACTTCTTCCAGCTCACGGCGAATAACCCGAAAGAAAGAATCTTCCGTGCCAACCACCGACGGTTCACGCACCAACATTTGTAGCGTGACGAGAAATTCAGTCAGGTCGAGACTGTCGTAAGCGTTTACAAATTCAGCAGGCACACTTGCACTGGTTACGTCTGTGCTCATTTATTAGGCAACTCGTCCCTAGTTCGCGTCCGATAGGTCACTGCTGGCACGGAGTGCAGTTCTCGTACCCGAGTCGCGAGAGGCAACAGTCAGGGAAACGCAATTACACGAAGGGGGATGTCACTCCCCGAAATGCCTCCGGAACACAAAGTAGGCGGCTCCCAGAATGCACAAGCCTGCCCACAAATAATCGAGCGTCAGCTTTTCCTTCATGTAGTAATACGAAAACGGTACGAAAACCAATAAAGTAATGACCTCTTGCAGGATCTTAAGCTGCCCCACCGACATGACTTCATGCCCCATACGGTTGGCGGGAACCTGCAGCAGGTACTCGAAAAGAGCTACGCCCCAGCTCACCAAAGCCGCGATGATCCATGGCTTGGTAGAAAGGCTTTTTAGGTGACCATACCAGGCGAACGTCATGAAAACATTGCTTAAGCAGAGCAACGCAATTGTGACTACGTAGGGTCTCATCGAGCACCAATAAAAAAGTAAATAATATCAGGTACGAATGGCACGGGGTTAAGGCGATCTCGCTCCCTCTCCCCCGGTAGAGATCGTGCAGCTTTTA